>JAAYAK010000304.1 GCA_012719415.1 Syntrophorhabdus sp. | reverse complement strand
TCACCGTGAGGAGTCCGAGGAAGCCTTCATCGCGGATGATCTCAACGGGGCTCCGGCCATTGAAGGCCTTGTTCGGTGCCGTCGGCCAGCGGTAAACCAGTTCCCTGTTCTTCGGGAAGAGGATCCTCAGGGACCGGTGGATGGAAAGGAGATTGCCGACCCGGTCGAGCAGGTCCCTGCTGTCCGCCAGTGGGTCGCCCTTTCTGTACCGGGCGAGGGTCGTACGGGATCCCTCGGAGAGCCCGAGCAGGGCCGCCTGGTCCTGGAGGGAGATGTCCCAGCGGGCGAAGAGGCGCATGACCATACCTGAGAGGGCTTCCCTGCCTTCCCGGCTTCTCGGATCGTTCTGGACGGCTTTTTCGGCTACAGGCATTGGCACCTCCTGGTAACGTTACAGTTAATACAGATAGTGTACCACATGGTACGCTGTTGTCAAGGGGAAAGACCGACCAAGACCGACCAGGCATCGGGTCAGTTTCTTTCAACATCCTTGCCTATCTCTACGCCGCTACTATAAAATAGTAACCGCAAGATAGTAACCAAGGATGATACTATGCACAATCCGTCATATTTGACAGAACCAAGGATACCACCGGCATCAATGCCGGCCCGGATACGGACGGCATACAGGCTCTCACCGGGGAGCTGATCGACCCGTTCAACGGCCGCCAGGATCTGAAGGACAGGATCATCAGGCACGTGTCGGAGGCTTTTACGAAAGTGACGCGAAAAGAAGTGGAGTATGTCTGAGAGACGGAGGAAAGCGCGTGGGATGCTCGACATGGCGGATAAAACGAAAATATCAAGGGACGCATACCGGGAGCTCGGGTATTATTCCTTGACATTGTCCGTAGCTCTTTGACACCGTTGGTGGCGGGTGTTATGGGTTTTCCGCAGTTATGCATGATTCACAGCCTTTGGCCCGAGGAGCTATTCGCAGGTGTACCAGCCAACCTACCAGCTGACTTTCCCCTTGCAAACGTCCCCCATATCCCAGACAATATGATCAACATAGGGGCCAGTAATTTCACAACTTCATGGACGCATCGGCAGTCCCATTCATATCAGGAGGCTTCCATGCGACTTGCAGGGCAGCAAGTTCTTCGCGCCCTTTCTATTTTCTTCCTCTTCTCCTCCCTTGCCCTTGCCGGTCCCCTCGAGGACTGTGCGGAATATGCCCGGCTCGGTGTTCCCGGTCAGGATGGAGATCTCCTCTGCCGCACCGGCCACCTCCTTGCCCACGATCCAGTCCGTAAAACACCCATCTGGGTCGCTGAGCGCCTCACCGCTGATAAGGCCACGAGTACGGTGGTACCGCGGGAAGCGGGTTCGTTCCGAATTGATTCCGGCTTGAAGAAGGGGAGGCGTGCGGGACTGTCCGACTACCGGAAGAGCGGTTATGACCGCGGACACATGGCGTCGGCCGCCGACATGCACTGGGACAAGAAGGCGATGATCGAGTGTTTCTACCTTTCCAACATGGTCCCCCAGGTGGGCAAGAAAATGAACCAGGGAATCTGGAAGGCCCTCGAGGAGCTCGTCCGTTCCTGGGTGATAGACAGGGGAGAGATCTTCATCTATACCGGCCCCATATATGACGGCGGGACCACGAAGACCATCGGGAAGAACAAGGTCGCGATTCCCTCCCGCCTCTACAAGATCGTCTATGACCGGAACAGGCAGGAGGCCATCGCCTTCATCATGCCGAATAAGGCCCTTGAGACGGAAGACCTGCCCCTGTATATCGTCACCGTAAGGGACGTTGAGGGGAG
>JAAYAK010000303.1 GCA_012719415.1 Syntrophorhabdus sp. | reverse complement strand
TGTCGTCAATCCGGACCGTTCTCGACGTCCGCTGAACGCTTTGTGGCTCAGACGCCTGTTCTATTGAAGCGACTGATTGTCATCTGAAAGGATGTTTGCGATGAAGCATGTGTTGCGTATCGCCTGTGTGATGGGTTGCGTCCTGGCGTGGTGGGTCGGGATTTCGGTCGCGGGGTTTTCCCTGCCTCCCGAGGTATACAGGATAGGTTCGCTGAAGGAGGCTGAGGCGAGGGCCACCTCAACGAACGTGCCCATCGTCTTCGTTTATTCCGATGAGAACACGAGATGCGGCCTTGCCCGGACGGCCACGCTGGACGTGATGGGCGAACTCA
Source organism: Syntrophorhabdus sp. (assembly GCA_012719415.1). NCBI lineage: Bacteria > Pseudomonadati > Thermodesulfobacteriota > Syntrophorhabdia > Syntrophorhabdales > Syntrophorhabdaceae > Syntrophorhabdus > Syntrophorhabdus sp. The sequence continues at coordinate 8,865 of JAAYAK010000303.1, read as the reverse complement.
AGGGCAGTGCCCTTGTCGTCTATGTCTCAAAGAATGATTCGGCAGGCATTCCCCAGAACGTCATCAAGGCCATGAATTCCCCCGCGGCAGGCAAGTTCATCCCGAAGACCGTCGCCGTCAACCCGAAGACCGGCAAGGTCGAAATGATCATCCCTTACATAAGCGACAGGAACAAGAGAATAGAGGAGATCAGAAAAATCAAGACCCTCATGCCTAGATAACCGGGGACCGGGATTCATCCGATGTCGAATGCAGTATTATTTGCTCTTTGCCTCCCGACGACGCGAAAACAATGGACAGGCCAATTTCCCGGATTGCTGGCCTCAAAGATCCAGACACCTCTCCAATTTGAGGATCGCCGACCTGTGTTTCTTCCCGTCCATCCTGGAGATGTTGAGCAGTTTCCATTTCACCGCCGGCAGATGGTCGATGCCTCTGATTCCAAGGCACTCCCATCGTGGTTCTCCTCTCTTTACCGACAGGATGAAATCCTTATCCTTGCCGGTCAGGCTCTCTCTGATCGTCCCCACAAGGCGGATCCTTGCCTCTTCGAGTTCGTCAATCGAGATCTTCACAAATGTCATGCCTTCAAATTCATTCTCATAGATCTGTCGCAGGTCCTGAAAGGTGGGCTCAAGCAGTTCTGACATGGGGCGGTCATGGCTAACCAGGTGGACAATGAAAGATGCCCTTATCGAATCGGTCACGCCTTCATTTTCAAGGAGAAGTTTGGCATCAAAGAGGTCTCGCGGATGCTGGCGATCGAGAGCCGCGCAGATCTTTCCTCCGTACAGGTCTTCCATGGCCAGGACTTTGGCTCTCACTGACATCCCAAATTCATCCTGTACCCGGGGCGTTGCCGACAGCGCCTGCGGTTCGTAGATCGTTCCCCGCAATACCGGGTTAGGCTCGATCTTCACGAGAATCCCCTCCACGCGGACCACAAGACCAAGGGTCTTTCCTTCAATTGTCTTTCGCGCGATCGCCGCGGACCCGATCATACGTTCAATATCTCTCTCAATGTCACCGAGGGCGTTGCTGATCGCCGCAAGAGCTGTCTCTCTGTCATCGACCGGCGTGTAGGTCAGGTCGATATCGACTGAAAGCCGGGGTAGATCGCGAACGAAGAAATTGATCGCCGTACCACCCTTCAGAGCGAACACGGGATAACGGGAGATAATGGGCAGAATCCTGAGGAGCAGTCTTGCCTGCCGGTAGTACGGGGAATCATTCATATCAACCTGCCTGTTTGCGCGGAAGGGTTACACGATACTTCGGGTCAAGGCGGCCGCCCTTGACTATGGTGCGGTCTCCCTTTCCCAGATCGATCCTGTCTAGATCGATCTCCTCAAGACATGGCAGGCGTTCAGCTTCGGCCATGCTCAGGAACAATCGTTTGACCTTCACGGATGTGCATGCCTCAAGGAGTTCTTGCACGAGAGGAGCGCTGAGCGTCAGAAGCGATTCCATGATACGCTCGGCTTCATCAAAGCCTTGCTTCGCGGGGACATGGTACAGCATTTCCATTGCTGCCCGCTCCGGCGAGGAAACGCGTATCGAATACTCCCCGACCGGAAGGTCGACCAGGCTTTCCGATATTCCGGACGGAAAGAGTCTCGTCATCTTGTACACTATCGGGACACTCCAGTCCCGCCTCTCGAACCATCTGGGAAGTCTGAGTCCCGGAGGGCCGAAAAGATAGACCGCGTGCTCGTCAAACTCCACGTAATGTCCGAAACCCTGAAGCACCAGCGCGGTCCTTGCCCCGCAATGGACAGGGAGTTGCAGTTGTATCTGCAGCGCAGCCAGCGCTCCCTTCCAATCAACGTCTTCTCCGCGACGGCGATAAGCACCATCTCCCAGAGAATCGAGCCAGTGCGAATGCTTGTAGCATGAAACCAGCCTGTTGTTGAAACCATTGGCTGCCAGAAACCTGCTGGTAAGAACCAGCCCCCTGGGGAAAGAGCTCATCAGGTGCTGTAATTTTGTGCCCCTTTGTCCAGTCATAATAGACATTATGTCATTTTATTACAGATGAGTCAAGGATGTTATGTAAACATATGCACCAATATCCAGTATAGCTATACTTACAGCCATTTATTTACAGAGACTTGTCGATGACGTTTCTTCTCTCCCGGAGAAACAGAACGAGAATGCTTCCTGACCCCCGATAAGACACCTGTTGACGGCAAAGCCGCTTGCATTGTCTCTTCACGCTCAAGCGGCTGCCGTCTCTATCTTACCATCTCTTTCATCAGGTTGAAGGCCTCGCTGCTCGCAGGGTCGAGGGAGAGGGCCTTTCGGGCCGCGTCTATGGCGTCGGGGATGGCGCCCGTCTTCAGGAGCGCCCGCGCGAGTCCGAGATACGCCTTCGCGTTGTTCGGGTTCTCCGTAACGGCGTCACCAAAGAGCTTCACCGCGTCCCGGACGTCGCCCTTCATGAACAGGGACGTCGCCACCGCGACAAGCGCGTTCGAGATATCCTCCTTGACCTTCTTCGCCTTCGGCTCCACGGACATGAGCTCCTTCAGGTACAACAGGGAGCCTTCGTAATTGCCCGTCCTGACCTCCGAGAAGGCCGCCCCGAGAAGGGCGTCTATGAGGATATCGACGATCTGGCCCTTGAAGTCCTGCGGCGAGAGGCGGTAAGCGGTCCGCAAGGAAGGGACCGCCTTCGTGAAGCTCTTCATGCTGAGATAGGTCCTGCCGAGATAGAGGTGGGCCTCATAGTAGTCCGGTTCGGCCGCCGCCGCCTTCTCGAAGAAAGGGAGGGCCTCGGCGAACTTCCCCTGGTTAAAGAGGGCAAGACCGGCCTCGAAATCGGCGCGCGCCGCCGGGCTCACGAAAGCTCCCGCGCAGGCGAAGAGATGGGCGGCCAGCACGACCGGGATGAGAACCTTCATGAACATCGTCTTCCGCATCTGAACATTCCTCCCTTTTTCGCCGGAGCCGGGACTATCTCTTCTTTTCCCATCCTCCACCGTCGTTCTGTATCCACCAACCGGGCTGGGATTTCCCGCGCCAGCTGTTGGCAAAGATCCTCTGGATCTTCGGCAGAGAGTCCGCGCCCAGGTTGTTCGCCTTCATGATCTCGTTGTACAGGGCATTGCGATTGCCGTTCTCCTGGCTGACGACCCGGTTGAGGTCCGCCTTGTCCTTAAGGTTTAAAGCACCCGTGTCGCGCGGCTCCACGAAGCCCATGTTGTTCTCCCCGATGGCTCCCCTGTCATAGAAGGGCTTGAGCTGGGGAAAACTGGCGGCCATGGCCTGTTTGAGGCTCCTGATGGCAGGGGTGGAAACATCCGCGTTGATCTGGGCCTCAGCCTCTTTCGGCCCCACGAGACTGCGCAGGGAATCGATAACGCTGCTCTGCTTGTCGTTCTTCTTCTCCTCGGGCTGCTTCTGGTCCTTTGTGCCCCGCACGTCATCCACGATCTCGTCGGCGGCCTTCTGGATGGCGGCGGCCGGGAAATAGATGTTGACGGTGACACAGGCAGCGAAGAAAATCGCAAAACCCAACGTGATATGACGCAATTTCCTGATCATTGTATCCTCCTTGATCTCTCTAGTTCACCTTTATCGTCGGACCCGCGCCGCCCTCGTCCTTCTGGAACACTCTTCCGACGCGTTCCTGCATGTCCTTGAAGCTTACCATATTCTGGGGGTCCCTGTTCACCACATCTATCCCCCTCAGGAAGGCCCGCCGTATGAGATATTCCGTGCCCCCTTCGACGATCTTCCCCCTGATGTTGAAATTGTCGTTCCTGAGCGTGCACCGTATGCCGATGCGGCTGTACGGGTATTCCTTGAAGAACTTGTTGAGGCCGCTCTTGAGGACCGCTCCGATGCCGCCGGAACCGGTGCCGAGGATGGATATGTTCTCGATGGCATCGACGGACACCTTCTGGGATTGTCCCCATTTCTTGACCGTGTCAAGGTCAAACACAAACCTCGATGGTTGACCGTATTCGACGACCAGATCCTTCACGGAGCCCTCGATGATGCCCGTTATCCTGCCGACCTTGATCGTCTCCGTCACCTTCCCGAGATCGATGCTCCTGAAGAGGATGTCCCCCCCCATCCTGCGCGAGGCCGAGAAGAGGTCCTTCACGTACATGTCCGCCACCTCTATCGTGCCCCCGAAGATGTCAACGGTCAGCTTCCCCTCCATGACGAGCTCCCCGTTCTGGTAGGCGATCTCGGGAAAGCGCGCCTTGACCTTGCCGGGAAAGGAAAGACCCGTGAGGTCGCTCAAGAGCTTCTGGACGTCTATGTCCCGCATTGAGATCCCGAACAGCAGCTTCGGAGACAACCCGAGGATGTCCTTCGCAGTGAGGGTCCTCACGCGGACCGTGCCGTCGTAAAAGGGAACGGATATGATCCCCGGGGCCGATATATCATTTCCATGGGCGGTGACGGGTATCTTCAGTTCCGGCAGGCTGTAGCTGCCCTTCGTAAACCCCGTGACCGTGACAATGCCCAGAGGCCCGGCCGGGAGGGGAACAGCACCGCCGCTCCCGGCCGACGCGAGATCGAAGGGGATGTCCATATCGATCCCCGCCACAGCGAGGGAGACCGCGGGCAGCTTCAACGACGCGGTCGATAGCCTCACGCTCCCTTTCGTGCCGAGTCCCTTTCCCGCCGATGTGACGGACACATCGGCGTCGAGCCTTCCGTCAACCTCCATGCCTTTCAGCGCCGCTGCCGTCTGGGCGAGATAGTCGGCCGCGAGGAGGCCGACCACCCTCTTCACCGCGACATCTTCGGCGGTCACATGAACACCCCATTTACCGGCGTCCACGAAACCGTCGTAGGCGTACCGCCCCGTGTTGAAGAGATCAAGAGTGCCCCTGAAGCGGGAACCTCCGCTTCCGTTTACCGTCACATCGGCCCGCGAAGAAAGCTTCGAGGGCTCCTTCCTGAGGTCCTTGTAATACCTTCCCCAGAGGTACTCGCCGGAAGAAACCTGCGACGATATCTTCATGGAGGCCTCTTTGCCCTCTCCCCGGGGAAGGCTGAAATTGAGGATGACGGAGCCCGTGATGCCCTGGGCCGCCTTCGAGCCGTCGGGAGATGAAAAACCGCCTTTCCTCACGTCCATGGTGAGGGTCCCCGAAAGGGACGGGGCCTTGCCGCCAATGTTCCCTTCCATCCGGGCCGTCAGCGAACCCAGTCCCTCGACGGACCACTTCTTCGCCTCCTCCTCGGTCATGAGCGTCTTCGCCATCGCGAAGAGACTGGAAAAATTGAGATCCCGCGTTTCAAGGACCGCGTTGAAGGGCATGGCTCCCTTGACGGTCAGGCGCCCCGTTCCCTTCACCGCGCCTATGCCGGGCATCGTGATCTGCAGGTTGTCCACCGAGAGGGTCCCCGCCCTGGTGCCGTACAGGGCATTCATCGAAAGCTGTCCCTTCCTGAGCTCCGCCTTGCGCCCTTGCCCCGCGAAGATCACCGCCTCGATGAGCGCCGCGGCCCGTGAGATCACGATGCGGTCCTTCTCGAAGAGCACGGGAAGGGTGAGCTTCATTCCCTTCAACGTCACATCCCCCATCGAGCCCTCGTCGATATCGATCTCGATGGCCCCCTTCCCCAGCATGTCGGGGAGGATCCCCGTCAGGTCAAGCCTTCCCTTGCATCTTCCCGTCGCCCTCATCTTCGAACCCCCCGGCCCGTCGATGACGACGGAACCGGTGAAGGCAAGCGCGCCTCCATGGTCCGGCGAGAAGCCTTTCACGGTGAGGTCGATCTTCTTCAATGTGATGGTACCGGGAGAACCCTTGAAGGTGAGGGTGAATTCCCCGTTCTCCATGGTCAGAAGGTGGACGGGGGGTATCTTCCGGATGAAGGACAGGTCCGTTTCCGTCTCCTTCCTGTCGCCGAGACGGATGCGTATCTTCGCGTCCTTCAGAAGGACCTTCTCCACGTCGCCGCGGAAGGCGGACCCGGGACTGGAAGAAACGCTCACCCGGGAACTGGCGAAGATGAAGTTCCTTCCGCGAGTGTCGGCGATGGTGAGCCCCTTGAGGTCCGCCTTCAGGGGATACAACGAAAAAGACTCCGCCGCCATGTCATAACCGAGGAGGGGTCCGCTCACCGCGGAGACGGCGCGCAGCAACAGCGGCGTCCTGGCAAGAAGGACAAGCCCTGCCGCAAGAGAGGCAACAAGGATGACAACAGTGAGAATGTACCTCTTCTTTCCCATCGCTCGTTCCGCTGCCATTATAGCATAAAAGACCGTTCCAGGTTCCATGTTCCAGATTCCATGTGCGAAAACCGTGACCGTGACCTTGTATTTGTCGCCTCCTTCCACTATGGTATGTAAAGGAAAGGGAGAAGACAGGTTATGGGTGATAGGCCATAGGTGATGGGTATGGATCAAAGAAAGGTCTTTCCCATTACCTATAACCCATTACCTATGACCCGTCTTCTCAAGGTCCACACATGATCGCGTCTCTTATATCTCTTCTTCTCGTGACCGGGTTCTCGGGGATCGTGGCGCAGACGGTCCTTATCAGGGAATGCCTTATCCTTTACGGGGGGAACGAGCTTTCCATCGGTGTGACCATCGGCGCCTGGGTCGTCTGGGAGGCCCTTGGAGCCTTCATCGGAGGGCGGTGGCCGCGGGGGGGCCGCGGCGCGGCGCATGCTTTCATTACCGTCAGTCTCATCTTCGGCATTGTCTTCCCGGCGAGCGTCTATGCCATCCGCGCCTTTAAGGTGATCGCGGGCCTTCCCCCGGAGATCGCCCTCGGCATTACGAGCATCTTCGGCGCGTCCATGGTGATATTTCTTCCCCTGGGTCTTCTCCACGGTTTCGCCTTCACGACGGCCTGCAGGGTTTACGAAGGCGTGAAAGGCCCCGGCGGGAAGGCGGCGGGAAGTGTCTACTTCTACGAGATCGTCGGGACCATCGCCGGAGGGATACTGGTAAGCTACGTCCTTGTCACCTGGCTTCATTCGTTCCGGATCGCGGGCCTGATACTCGCCCTCATGGCCCTCGCCTGCTCTGTCATGGCCGTCTCGGCGGCAACCCGAACAGGAAGGTTCCTTGCGGCCTTAAGCCTTGCCATCGCGCTCGGTTCGGCCCTCTCCATGGCCGCAGGCCTTGACGGACGCCTGCACTGGCAGTCCATCGCCGTGCAATGGCACGGCCGCGATGTCATTTCCTACGAGAACTCCCTCTACCAGAACATCGCCGTGACACGGGGAACGGGGCAGTACACACTCTTCACCGACGGCCTGCCGGCGGCCACCATCCCCGTGCCCGACATAACCCGCGCGGAGGAGATCGCCCACATCCCTCTTCTCACCCACGGCTCGCCGCGCAATGTCCTTATCCTTCATGGCGGAGCGGGCGGCGTCATCGGCGAGGTCCTCAAGTACCCCACAGTGCGCCATGTCGACTATGTCGAGATCGACCCCGCCTATCTCGGTACGATCGCCCGCTATCCTTCGGAGCTTGTCCGGTCTGAATTCGGCGACCCCCGCGTCACCCTGCACCACACCGACGGCAGGCGTTTTGTCAAGATAGCACCCCCCGGCCGGCGTTACGACATTGTCCTTTTAGGGATCACCTCTCCCACGACGCTTCAGGCGAACAGGTTCTTCACGCTGGAGTTCTTCCGGGAAGTGCGGCGGATCCTCGCGAATGAAGGCATTCTCGTCTTCACCGTTCCCGGCTCCCTTGCTTACTACGACAGGGAGCTCAGGGATATCAACATGTCCGCCATGACCACCGCGGGAAAGGTCTTCGCTCACGTTGCCGTTGTCCCGGGAGACGAGAACATCTTCCTTGCCTCGGCGTCGGCAAAGGACATTGACCTGTCGCCGCAAAGACTGGAAGGCAGGTTGCGAGACTTGCGGCTGGCCACACGGCTCATCTCGCCGCCCCACCTCCAGTACCGCCTCGACAGGGAACGCATGGGGTGGTTCCGCCGCGCTATCGAACCATCCCGGGCCGAGGCCAACCGCGACCTTGCCCCGAAGGGCCTCTACTACACCATCGCGTACATCAATGCCCTTCACACCCCTTCAATGAAGGGGCTCTTCGCGGCCGCGGGGCATTGGGGTATCCCCGTCTTCCTCGCCGCGCTGGGGCTTGTCACCGTCGGCACATTCCTCCTGAAAGGCAGACACCGGACGATACCCGCTCTCTTCGTCGTCTCCACGACGGGTTTCGTCGTCATGCTCCTCGAGTTGTCACTCATCTTTGTCTTCCAGGTGGCATACGGATACGTCTTCCATGAGATCGGTATGCTCATCACCATGCTCATGGCCGGCATGGCCGCCGGCAGCATGACCGCTGCCCGGCGCGGCGCAGCGGCCGCAAGGGCTTCGAAGACCCTTATGACCGCCGAGGCCTCGCTGGCATTCTTCTGCCTTCTTCTCACCGTCCTTTTCGCCCTCGCCGGCCATGGCACGGGAGGTATGACGGGCCGCCTTCTCTTCTTTGCCCTCCTCTTTGTCCCGGGGTTCTTTGCGGGAATGGAATTCCCCCTTGCCGTGGAACTCTGCGAGGACAGAGAGCATACCGGGGGGTCCGTGGGGTCCGTCTACGCGGCTGACCTCGCGGGCGGTTTCACAGGAGGCATGGTGGGAGGCTTCTTCCTCTTTCCCCTCATGGGTCTCACGATGAGTTGCCTCGTTTTCGGCACCCTCAAGGCTGCCGGGTTCTTTCTTCTTCTGTTATCAGGGAAAAGAAAGTAGTATAATAGCAAGAAATTCGGCTGTATTCGCACTATACCACAGCGATGGTGCCACGGTGAGAAGAAGAGATTTCCTGAAGGTCGCAGCACTCATGCCTTTCGTCCTTGGTGCAGGAACGAATGTTCACGCGCAGACATCCGGGCCGGCATTCCACGAGGC
>JAAYAK010000302.1 GCA_012719415.1 Syntrophorhabdus sp. | reverse complement strand
TCTTGCGCATGAGAGCGGGGCTGCCTGCCACGTCTTTCCCGACCTTCGCGGCCAGTGTCCACATGAGGCCCTTCTTCGTGCTCTGGCCGCTTACAAAGGCCTCTATGTCATGACTCGATATCACGTTATCACTGTCTATGCCGGGAACATTGAGGTCCATCGGGTTGCCGCCCGCGGCAACGATGACCACGTCAGGCTTGAAGGCGTCGACGGTGTCGGCCTTCACTTCGCTCCCGAGCTTCACCTCGATATTGAGATCCTTTACCTGCTTCAGCAGCCAGTCGTGAAAGGGCTCCATCTCGGAGTTGAGGACCGACGCGAGTGTTGTCAGGCCGCCAAGCCTCTTTCCTTTCTCGAAGACCGTAACCTTGTGACCACGCAGTGTCGCCACTCTCGCGGCCTCGAGCCCGGCGGGGCCGCCGCCCACGACCATGACCTTCTTCGGTTTCTCGACCGGTGCCTCGGGAAGGCCCTCGAGGTTCGTGTTCACGCTGCAGGTGATGGGCACACCGACAAAGTTGTCGTCCATGCAGCGGCAGCAGGTGATGCACTTCCTGATGTCGTCCAGTCTGCCCGCCTTGGCCTTGTTGGCCCAGTCGGCATCGGCGATGAGCTGCCGTGCCATGGCGATCATATCGACCTTGCCCGCGGCCACGATCTCTTCCGCCATGACCGGGTCTTTCAGCCTGTAGCCCACCGCGACGGGGACCGTTGCCACCTTCTTGATGGCCTCGCCCAGGTAGACGAAGGCTCCTTCCGGAACCCACTGCTGAACGAGCGGGATGGGGCTCTCATGCCAACCGGCCTGGACATTGAAGTAGGCAAGGCCGGCCTTCTCCAGGACGGGGATCATCTTCTGGACATCCTCTATCTTGTTGCCGCCTTCCAGCAGCTCATCCCCGGAGATCCTGGCGGCAAGGGTGAAATCCGCTCCCGCCTTGGCCTTGCAGGCCTCGATGACCTCGAGGAAGAAACGCATCCTCTTCTCCGGGGTTCCACCATATTCGTCCGTCCTCTTGTTCGAATACGGCGACAGGAACCTGTTGATGAAGTAGCCTATGCCGGCGTGGAACTCTACGAGGTCGAAACCAGCTTCCCTGGCCCTGCGCGCTCCTTCGCCGTACTGGTCGACTATGAGCCGGATCTCGTCAACGGTCAATTCCCTGACTTCCTTCACGCTGGGACCGCCCGCGCCTGCCGAGGGCCCGACGCCTTCCAGCGGGTTGTCCTTGTTCGCTCTCCACTCGGAACAGATGACCAACTGGCACGCCGCCTTTCCGCCGTTGTCATGTATGTTCTTCGCCACCTTGCTCAGGCCCGGTATCTGGTCGTCAGTCCATATCCCGACGCCCGAGGCAATGTTGATGTAACGGGGGGTAACGCCGCTCAGGTCGAAGGGGTAGGCCGAACCGATGACCACGAGGCCTGTCCCTCCCCTCGCCCTCGCCCCCATGAAATTGGCGTATTTGTCGGTAACGTAATAATTGTCGAGAAAACCCGTGGTGACCCCAAGCATCATCACGCGGTTCTTCAGCTCCACATTGCCTACCTTGATAGGTTCAAACAGCTTCTTCGGTGCACTCATGGCTTTCTCCTTTCGGTCATTTCTTCTTCTTTCCCTTCAGCGGGTTCCGTATGGGCGCCGCCGCAAGGCACAGGACCTGGTTGCGGTCCTCCATGTAGAGCGCTGACTCAAGGCTCGCGGCCCCGATGTTCTGGTTCGCCACCTCCTTGGTGAACTTGAGTCCCAGAGGCGACTTGGCGAGCATCTTGTCAGCGATCTCCCTGGCCTTTCCCATCAGCTTCGCCGTCGGGACCACGTAGTTGACAAGGCCTATTTCCAAGGCCCTCTTCGCGTCGATGGCGTCTCCCGTGTACAGATATTCAAGGGCGCGGGCCAGGGTCACCTGCCTCGGGAAGTGGTAACTGCTCCCCATGTCCGCTGCGGAAAGCCCGATATTGATATATGACGCCACGAACTTGGCCGTCGGGTCCGCGACCCTTAAGTCCGCCGCCACCGCCATGCTGAAACCCCCGCCCGCGGCGTAGCCGCGCACGGCCGCGATTATGGGCTGGGGTGCCCTCCTCATGAGCAGGATCACGTCGGACATCTCATGCTGAAAGGCGTATATCTCGTCAACCGTCCATTTGTAAAAAGGGTGGACCGGGTCGTCCATCTCATCGACATCCTGGCCGGCGCAAAAGGAGGTCCCAGCGCCGGTCATGATTATCACCCTGCACCTGTCCTCGGACTGCATGGCGCTCCAGAATGAATGGAGCTCCGATCTCGTGCGCTTCCCGCAGGCATTCAGCTTCCGCGGGACGTTAAGCGTCAGAATGCCCAGCCCGTTCTTCAGGTCAAACTTCAGGTCTTCGTACTTTGCCTTCATGCGTCACCTATCGTCGTTCCCTATATACCTTTCGCCTGAAGAGCCTCTACCAGCTTGAATTTCTGGACCTTGCCGAGGGCCGTGACGGGGAACTCGTCCATTATGATGACCACGTTCGGAACCTTGTAGTTCGCGAAGCGTGCCTTGCAGTACGCGATGATGTCCTTGTCCGTTATGCTGCTCCCGGCAGCGGGGATTATGCAGGCGACTATCTTCTCGCCCATCACCTTGTCCGGCAAACCCACAACGGCAACGGACTGCACGCCGTCGATGAGCCCTATCTGCTCTTCGAGCTCCGCGGGGTACACGTTGAACCCTCCCCTGATGATCATCTCTTTCTTGCGTCCCACGATGGCGAGCATGCCATTCTCAAGATATTTCCCCAGGTCTCCCGTGCAGAAGTAGCCGTTCTTGTCGTACGCGGCCTTCGTCAGCTCGGGCTGCTGATAATACTCGGTGAAGAGGATCGGGCCCTTGAGGCAGACCTCGCCCACCTCGCCGTCAGGTACCTTGTCCTGCTTCTCGTTGGTGATGACAATGTCCACACCGTCCAGCGGACGGCCGACGGTCCCGATCTTGAGGGACTCATCGTCTTCGACGTCGTTCATGGAGCAGGCCCCGCACTCGCTTAAGCCATAGACGGAGACAAGCTTGCAGTTCATCCTGTTCCGCACGCCGGACATGAGTTCCTCAGGGATGATGGCCCCGCCGGTGTAGCCCGCGCGGCTGCTCGAAAAATCAGTCTTCGCGAAGTTGGGGTGTTCCAGCATGAGGACGAACATCGTAGGAACACCGTAGATGAGGGATATCTTCTCCTTGTTGTACATTTCGAGAGCCTGGGCCGCATCGAAGGTCTCCATCATCACGATCCGGCACCGGCCCATCAGGGCGTTCGGGAACTGGATGAAGGCGCAGAGGGTATGGGAACAGGGCACGACCATCAGCGTCACGTCATCGGGCGTTATCCTGAGACGGCGGGCGACCTGGAGGGCGCCGAAGACAAAGGCCCGATGGGTCATTTTGACACCCTTCGGAAGACCCGTGCTGCCCGATGTGTAGAGTATCGAGGCCGTATCGTCATACCCGGGCAGGTCTTCCCTGAGCAGCTTCTCATCGAGGTCCTTGCCAAGGTTAAGGGCTTCCTCAAACGGGCGGCCCCACGACGGGACCTTGGAACCCATGACGAAGCAGAACTCCAGGCTCGGCAATTCGGGACGTACCTTGTCGATTATGTCCGTGAAGCTCGTTTTCAGGTACTCGTCGATGGTGAAGAGGACCCGTGCCCCCGAATGCTTGAGCATGTAGCTCAACTCGTACTCACGGTAACGGGTGGACAGGAGGACAAAGACAGCGCCCGTATAGAGAACGGCCTGCTGTACCACGAAAAAATCGGGGCAATTGGGAAAGAGGGCCGCGACCCGATCTCCTTTCTTGATCCCCAGCTTCTTGAGGGCCATCGCTATCTGCATCACCCGCTGGTAGAACTGCCCGTATGTTATTCTCTCACCGTTGAAGGAGATCATTTCCTTGTCCGGAACATCCCGCGCAAGGCCGTCAAGTATCTGCCCAAAGGTTTGCCCTTCATATTTGCCGTAGTCGATAGTCTTCCCAGTCTCTTCTTTCATGGCTCTACCACTCCTTTAATTAGTGTGATCTCAGGTCTCATCAGTGCATCCGATTCGTCCGATAGACATGGTATTTCCTGCTCACCTCGAACCCATCCCCCCGGGAAAGCTCTGTTAAGCAGACAGCCCGGCGTACGCCGGATCTTTCTGGACAATCCTGCAGCATCCCTGAACGGGACACGGCTGATAAAAAAGATGACAAAACGATGCGCCCTGACTCACGGGCAGATCGGGTATGGCGGACGACGAGATTGCAGGAACGGCCAGATAACCTGCCGACAAAGGAGGTTAACACACCTCGTAACCCCGGCCTCGCCGTCAAATCGCAACATCTGTTCTCTCGTCCCTGCATTGCCGTTCTCCATCAACACCATTCGTATGACGGCCGGGAAAGCCTCTTACAAGGCATGGCGGGGCAGCGTTCTAGAGCCCGCATCTCTCCCGCACCTCTTCACTCTCGGACAGGAACTGACATGTCCCTTCACACTTCACGAGCCCCTTTTCCAGGACATATCCCCTGTCGGACATCTTCAGCGCCAGGGCGGCCTTCTGTTCAACCAGCAAAAGGGTCATTTTCTCTGTCTCGCACAGCTTCTTGATAATGTCTATGAGCTCCCATATGATGACCGGCGCAAGTCCTTCGAAGGGCTCGTCGAGGAGCACCAGCTTTGGGTCGCACATGAGGCCCCTCGCGATGGCGAGCATCTGCTGCTGGCCCCCGGAAAGGTACCCTCCGCCCTGGGATTCCTTCTCTTTCAGGATGGGGAAATACAGGTACGCCTTCTCCAGCATCTCCTCCTTCCGGGCCTTTGTCATGTCGGGAGCGTTGCTGGTGCCTATCAGGAGGTTTTCCTTCACCGAAAGGCGGGAGAAGATCCTTCTGTCCTCGGGGATGTAGCTGATCCTCATCCGCGCGATGACGTCGGGTCTCATCTTCTGTATCTGTTTCCCCTCGAAGGTCACGGTGCCCCGGCTGGGGGTGACGAGTCCCATGATCGACTTCAACGTGGTACTCTTTCCGACCCCGTTCCGTCCCAGAAGGCATACGATCTCGCCTTCCCCGACGTCGAGGTTGACACCCTGGAGTATATGGCTTTTCCCGTAGAACGTGTTCAGATCCTTGACCTCGAGCATTATATCTCCTCCCCGAAATACGCGGCCTTAACGGCCTCGTTCGCCTTGACTTCCTCGGGAGGACCATCCGCCAGGACGTTTCCCTGGTCCATAACGAGGATCCTGTCGGAGACCGCGAAGACCATGTTGATATCGTGCTCGATGATGATTATCGTAACCATCCCTTTCAGCTTCCGGATAAGCTCGATCGTGGCCTTCGTCTCCATGGGCGTCATGCCCGCGGTCGGTTCATCGAAGAGTACGAGCGACGGTTTCGCCGCGAGGGTCATCCCGATCTCGAGATATCTCTGGTCCCCGTGAGACAGCGTCCCCGCTCTCCAGTCGCGAAGGTCGAGAAGTCCGAGCAGATCGAGTATCTTCTCGGCCTCTTCCATGGGCTCCTTCAGCTTCGATACATGGGAGAACATGCGCTTCGTCGCCTTCCTTCCCTGGCACGCCAGGCGAATATTCTCGAAAACTGAAAGTCCCTGGAAGATGTTCGTTATCTGGAACGATCTCGCAATACCCCTGTGACACAACTTGTCGGGGGGCATCCCCGTCACACGCGTGCCCTTGAACATCACCTCGCCTTTGTCGGGTGGGAACACGCCGGTGATCACGTTGAACAGGGTCGTCTTTCCGGCCCCGTTCGGCCCGATGATGGAAAGAGTGGTACCCTCGTCCAGCGTGAATGAGACATTGTTAACCGCCTGAAGCGCTCCGAAAGACCTGCACAGCTCCTTGACCTCAAAGAACATTATCAACTCCCATTATTATTTCTGTCTTTTCTCGCGAACAACCCGAAAAGCCCTTTCGGCATGAATATGACGACGATGACAAAGAGCGCCCCTATGATAAGATGATGGGCGCGAAAATACGTGGAGATGATGGATTCGAAGATCGTGATCACCACTGCTCCCACCATCGGCCCGATCAGCGTGCCTATGCCACCGATGAGAGCCATGACGATGACCTTCCCGGAAAGCAGGAAGTTGAGCTGCTCCGTGTCCGCGTAGGTCTTGAAGGCCGTGAACATCGCTCCGCTGAACCCGGCGAAGATACCGGCGAGAACAAAGGTCGTCACCTTGGTCCATTTCACATTGAAACCCAGAAAAGGCACACGGTTCTCGTTTTCCCTTATCCCCGACAAAATACTGCCGAACGGGGAACCGACGATCAATCTGCACACCAGATAGGAGAGATACGCAAAGGCCACAGCCACCCAGTAGAAGTTCACCGTATTCCTCAGGTCAATATCAACGAAGCCCAGATGCAACATCGGTGTCGGAACGCCAACAAGTCCGTCCGACCCGCCGAGGGGAGTGTTGTAGGAATGGAAGATGATCCTGTACACAACCTCCGCGAAGGCGAGGGTCAGGATGGCAAAGTATATCCCCTTGGCACGGATCGACACGAAGCCGATGAAGAAGGCCAGGATGGCCGTGCAGAACCCCGCCAGGATGAGACCCAGCCACATTGAGGGAAAGAGGAACTTCAGCATGACGCCCATGGCGTAGCCCCCTATCCCGAAGAACGCCGCGTGCCCGAAGGTGGCTATACCGGCGTATCCCATGACGAGGTCCAGGCTCATCGCGAAAACAGACAATATGATGGCCTCGACTGCCAGCTTCTGATGGTAGCCGTTCAGAAACAACGGCAGGACAGCGAGCGCCGCAAGGATGATCGCGTGGACTAAAAATGTTTTCTTAAAATTGGATCCGGAATTGAGCTTTGCCATAGCGCTACCTCTCCCCTGCCTTTCCGAACAATCCCGCAGGC
>JAAYAK010000301.1 GCA_012719415.1 Syntrophorhabdus sp. | reverse complement strand
GGTCGCAGGTCGCAGGTCGCAGGTCGCAGGTCGCAGGTCGCAGGTCGCAGGTCGCAGGTCGCAGGTCGCAGGTCGCAGGTCGCAGGTCGCCAAAAGAAAGACGGTCGAGGGGGACCGGTTGTCAACACAATTGTTGACCCGGCAGCGGATTTTTTTGCCTTTAGACCTGTGACGTGAGACGTGTGACCTGCGACGGTCTTTTCCCCAGAAAAGACCTTGCGACCTGAAAATCATTGGCAAATCGCTTTCTTTTGTGGTATAGAAAACGTGGATTTTTCCGGCATGTACTTTCAGGACCTCATATTCGCACTGCAGAAATTCTGGGCCGACAGAGGTTGCATTGTCCAGCAACCGTACGACATGGAGGTCGGGGCGGGCACGTTCCATCCCGCCACGCTCCTTCGCTGTCTCGGGCCGGAACCCTGGAACACCGCGTACATTCAGCCGTCCCGGCGGCCCGCGGACGGGCGTTACGGAGAGAACCCCAACCGCCTCCAGCATTACTACCAGTTCCAGGTCGTCATGAAACCCTCCCCGAAGGACATTCAGAACATTTACATAGACAGTCTGAAGAGTTTCGGCATCGACACCGACTATCACGATATCCGGTTCGTCGAGGACGACTGGGAATCACCGACGCTCGGCGCCTGGGGCCTCGGATGGGAGGTGTGGCTCGACGGTATGGAGATCACACAGTTCACCTATTTCCAGCAGGCTGGCGGTATAACCCTGTCGCCTGTGTGCGTCGAGATCACCTACGGCACCGAGCGCATCGCCATGTACCTCCAGGACGTGGACAACGTCTATGACATCAGGTGGAACGAGAACGTCCTCTACGGCGATGTCTTCCTCGATCCCGAAAGGGAATTCTCCATCTACAACTTCGAGGAATCGGACCCCGTCATGCTCAGAACCCTTTTCGACACCTTTGAAGGGGAAGGTGAAAAGCTCGTCAAGAACCGGGGGCTCATCTACCCGGCCTACGATTTTTGCCTGAAATGCTCGCATGTCTTCAACCTTCTCGACGCCCGCGGAGCCATCAGCGTGACGGAACGCGCCAACTACATCGCGCGGGTGAGGAACCTCGCGAAGATGTGCGCGGAACTATACGTGCAGAAGCGTGAAGAACTCGGTTTCCCCCTGCTCAAGCGATAGCGGGTCACTCCGCTTGGGGGCGGCGGGAGAGGGGCAAGGAAATAACATCATGAGCGAATTTCTGCTTTTGGAGATAGGCACGGAGGAGATACCGGCGCGCTTCCTCACGCCCGCGAAGGAGGGGCTTTCGGCCCTCATCCGGGAAGCCTTTGCCGGCGCCCGGATAGCCTTCGGCGACATCAGCATCCAGACGGCCCCGCGGCGTATGGGGCTCTTCGTGCAGGACGTCGCCGAAAAGCAGGCAGAGACGGTCACAGTCAAGTTTGGGCCCCCGTACAACCGCGCCTTCGACGAAGCGGGAAACCCCACGAAGGCCGCCATCGGCTTCGCCCGTTCCCAGGGGGTCGAGGTCGGCGACCTCACGAAGGGTGTCAAGGACGGCGTGGAATTCGTGACCGTCGAGAAAGAGGAAAAGGGGGTCCCCACCGTGGAGATGCTCCCCGTCCTCCTGCCGGACATCATCTCACGCGTCCCCTTCCAGAAGAAGATGCGCTGGGGAGCCGTGAGCTTCGAGTACGCACGGCCGATCCAGTGGGTCCTGTGCCTCTTCGGCGGCACGCCCGTCACGTTCTCCGTGGCCGATGTCACGAGCGCGCCCGTGAGCTGGTGCCACCGTTTCCTGTCGCCGGGCCCGGTCGGGATAGGTCATCCCCTGGAATACGTCGACGCCCTCAGGAAGAACCACATCATAGTCAATGAAGACGAGCGTATGGAGATCATACGCGAGGGGATCGCCCGCATCGAGGGAACAACCGGCGGAAAGGCGCTCCGGGACGAGGAGTTGGTGAGGGAGATCCTCTACATCACCGAATACCCCTATCCCCTGAAAGGCTCCTTCGACGCGGTGTACCTCGATATTCCCAAGGAGGTCCTCGTCAACGTCATGAAGAGCCACCAGCGGTACATTCCCATCGAAGATGCCTCGGGACGGCTCCTGCCTCACTTCATATTCTTCGCCAACACGGCCCCGAAAGATGACGCGAACGTCATACGGGGAAACGAGAAGGTGCTCCGCGCGCGCCTCGCCGACGCGCGCTTCTTCTTCGACGAGGACGTGAAGGCAAAGCTCGCCGACAGGTACGAACGGCTTGCCTCCATCGTCTTCCACGTCAAGCTCGGCACCCTTAAGGACAAGATGGAGAGGGTAAAGGCCATCGCCGGATACCTCGCGTCCGTCGTCGACCACGGGGTCGCCGGGAAACTTGAAAGGCTCATCCCCGTGATGAAAACGGACCTCGTTACCCACATGGTCGGGGAGTTCCCCGAGCTGCAGGGAACGATGGGGCGCATCTACGCGCGCATCGAGGGAGAGGACGACGAGGTGGCCCTCGCGATAGAGGAGCACTACCTGCCCACGGGCGGCAACGGCAGCCTGCCCCTCACCGCGACGGGCGCCATCGCCGGTATAGCGGACAAGATCGATTCCATCGTTTCCTTCTTCTCCGTCGGGATCACCCCCACGGGCAACCTCGACCCCTATGCCCTGAGAAGACAGTCGCTGGGCATCATCAAGATAGCCATAGACAGGAAGATGCACCTGCCCCTCACCGCGCTTATCGAAAGGGCCTTCGAGGCGGGAGGGAGCATCCCGAAGAGGCTTACCCTCGAGGAGACGAAGGCCTCTCTCCTGGAGTTCATCGCCACGCGGTTCAAGTTCTCCATGCTGGAGGAGAACCATAACCAGGATTTCGTTGAAAGTGTCCTCCCCTGCGTGATGAGCGATATATACGACGGCTACATGCGGCTCGTCTCCCTGGAGACCCAGAGCTCCATGGACGACTTCGAGCGCCTCATGGTGGGCTTCAGGCGCGTCTTCAACATCACGAAACAGATCGCGGAAGATACGGCCGTCGATCCTGCCCTTCTCGTCCTCGAGGAAGAAAAGAGGCTTTTTGAACTCTGCGCCACGCGGAAGGACGCCTTTCACGGGCTCATGGAGAAACGCGACTACGATGGGGCCCTCGCGGTCCTCGTCGGTTTCAAGGAAACCATCGACAACTTCTTCGACAAGGTCTTCGTCATGGACAAGGACGAGGCCGTGAAGTCGAACAGGCTGGCACTTCTCACGCATCTCAGGAACATGTTCCTGACCTTTGCTGATTTTTCAAAGATACGCTTCGAATAAGGAGGAAATATGGCAAAAAGCAATAAATTCGTCTACTTCTTCGGCGGAAAGAAGGCTGAAGGCAACCTCAAGCTCAAGAACCTCCTCGGCGGGAAGGGCGCAGGCCTCGCGGACATGGTGAACCTGGGCATACCCGTGCCGCCGGGCTTCACCATCACCACCGACGTCTGCACGCTCTTCTACAAGGCCGGCATGAAGCTCCCCAAAGGCCTTGAGAAGGAGGTCGCCGGGAACATCAAGAAGATGGAAAAGATCATGGGCGCGAAGTTCGGCGATCCCAAGAACCCCCTTCTCTTCTCCGTCCGGTCCGGCGCCCGGGTCAGCATGCCGGGTATGATGGACACCGTCCTCAACCTGGGCCTCAACGAAAAGACCGTCGAAGGCCTCGCGAAGCTCACGAAGAACCCCCGCTTCGCCTATGACTGCTATCGCCGGTTCGTCCAGATGTACGGCGATGTCGTCCTCGGCCTCAAGCCCGCGAACGAACACGAGCACGACCCCTTCGAGGTGATCATCGACAGGAAGAAAAAGGCGAGGAAGATCACCTCCGACACGGACCTCACCGTCGATGACCTCAAGGACCTCGTCAAGGAATTCAAGAAGGCCATCAAGCAGAGACTCGGCGTGACCTTCCCCGAGGACCCCATGGAACAGCTCTGGGGCTCCATCGGCGCCGTCTTCAAGTCCTGGAACACCGACAGGGCCGTCGCGTACCGCCAGCTCAACGACATCCCCGGCGACTGGGGAACGGCCGTCAACGTGCAGTGCATGGTCTTCGGGAACATGGGCGAGGACTGCGGCACCGGGGTCGCCTTCACGAGGAACCCCTCCACGGGTGAAGACCAGTTCTACGGCGAGTACCTCATCAACGCGCAGGGCGAGGACGTCGTCGCCGGCATCAGGACGCCGCTGCCCATCAACAAGAAGCAGAAGACCGACAGGTCCGTCAAGTCCCTCGAAGAGGTCTGGCCGGACATATACAAACAGGTCATCAAGATAAGGAACACGCTGGAGAAGAACTACCGCGACATGCAGGACGTGGAGTTTACGATCCAGAACAAGAAGCTCTGGATGCTCCAGACCCGCACCGGCAAGCGCACCGCCTTCGCGGCATTCAAGATCGCCGTCGACATGGTCAAGGAAAAGCTCATCACGAAGGAAGAGGCCCTGATGAGGGTGGAGCCGGACCAGCTCAACCAGTTATTGCGTCCCATCTTCGACCCGAAAGAGAAGGAGAAGGCCCTGAAGGCCGGCAATGTCGTCTCCAAGGGCCTTAACGCGGGTCCCGGCGCGGCCTCCGGCAAGGTCGTCTTCAACGCGCAGGACGCCGAGGCATGGGCCGCCCGGAAGGAGGAGGTCATCCTCGTCCGCATCGACACCTCCCCCGAGGACATCCGCGGCATGAACGCCTCCCAGGGTATTCTCACCTCCCGCGGAGGCATGACGTCCCACGCCGCCCTCGTGGCACGCCAGATGGGGAAGGTCTGCGTGGCCGGCTGCGGCGACCTCGATATCGATTACGCGAAGAAGGTCATCAGGGTCAACGGGAAGACCATCAAGGAAGGCGAATACGTCTCCATCGACGGCACGACGGGAGAGGTCTTCGCGGGCCAGATCAAGACCAAGCCCTCGGAAGTCCTCCAGGTCATGATCGACAAGACATTGAAGCCCTCAAAGTCGCAGATCTACCAGGATTTCGCCCTCCTCATGAAATGGGCCGACGAGGCCCGCAGGCTGGGAATCAGGACGAACGCCGACCAGCCCGGCCAGGCAGCGGTGGCCGTATCCTTCGGCGCCGAGGGCATAGGCCTTTGCAGGACGGAGCACATGTTCTTCGAGGGCAACCGCATCGACGCAGTCCGCGAGATGATCATCGCCGACGACGAGGCGGGCAGACGGAAGGCGCTCGCGAAACTGCTGCCTTACCAGAAGAAGGACTTTGTAGGTCTCTTCACGGTCATGAAAGGCCTTCCCGTAACCGTAAGGACCCTGGACCCGCCTCTCCACGAATTCCTCCCCCACACCGAGAGAGAGACGCGGGAACTCGCCAGGAAGATGGGTATCTCCTATGAAAAGGTCCTCGCCAAGGTGGAAAGCCTCCACGAGGCGAACCCCATGCTCGGGCACCGCGGCTGCCGCCTCGGCATCGTCTTCCCCGAGATCACCGAGATGCAGGCCCGGGCCATCTTCGAGGCCGCCTGCGAGGTGAAGAAGAAGGGCACGAACGTGAAGCCCGAGGTCATGATACCGCTTGTCGGCAACATCAACGAGCTCAAGCTTCAGAAGGCGATCGTCGAAGACGTTGCCAGCGAAATACTCAAGAAGAACAAGGTGAAGATAGACTACATGATCGGCACCATGATCGAGATACCCCGCGCGGCCATCACGGCCGATGAGATCGCCGAGGAGGCCCAGTTCTTCTCATTCGGGACGAACGACCTCACCCAGATGACCCTCGGCATGAGCCGCGACGACGCCGGCAAGTTCCTGAGCGACTACGTGAAGAAAGAGATCTACACCTTTGACCCCTTCCAGAGGATCGATGAGGTTGGTGTGGGAAGGCTCATAGAACTCGGCGTGGCCCTGGGCCGCGGCGTCCGTAAGAACCTCAAGATCGGGATCTGCGGCGAGCATGGCGGCGAACCGAATTCCGTCGAGTTCTGCCACAGGACGGGCTTTGACTACGTCAGCTGCTCGCCCTTCCGCGTCACGATAGCAAAGCTGGCCGCCGCCCGGGCAGCTCTCAAGGAGAAACAGGCAAAGCCGAAAAAAGCGGCAAAGAAAAAATAGTATCCCTTCGACAGGTACCGCGGGTCCGGCACGACCCGCGGGGCCTGTTCTTTTCTTTCCCGCTCGCCGACCAGAATGCCCCGTATATTCCACTCCACTTCTTCCGTGTTCTTTCCTCCCTTCCGTCTCTCCGTCGCCATTAAACATTCCGCCGTCTGGCCGATAACACTAATGGTTCTCTTTGCGGCACCCGGAGGAAGGCGCGCGAGTCGGCCATCGCCCGCAAGAGCATCAGTGGAGTTCCATGGAAAGATCCTTATCCCTGCGTGAAGACCCCGAAAGATTCACAGAGCAGTGCATCGAGCGCCTGCGGCGCGCGACGGGAGAGAGTTCCACCGGGGCGGCTAAGCACACCGCAGCGGTACGTCTTCTTGTCGAAGGGCTGGCCGACAGTCTCAATACGATGGACCCGCAAGGGTTCATGGGCTCCATAGATGCCTGCCGGGACACCCACGCAACGGCACCGGGCTCATCCCCATCCTTTCTCTCCGGTATCATAGCCGCGATGGAGGAGACCGTCACGGAACAGGAACTCGACGCCGAAGAGGCCCTCTTCCTCTGGGGGCTCTTTCACAAGGCCCGCCAACGAAGCGCTCCGGCAGCCGCCTTCAACCTCTCCCGGGACGGGAGAGAGTCAGGCGACTCCGCCCTTGCGGAGCTGAGAAGAGAGGTCGCCGAGAGAAGAAGGGCCGAAAAGGACCTCCGGGAAAGCGAGCGCCGCTTTCGGGACATCGCCGAGTTCGTTCCCCAGATCATCTTCGAGATGGATGCCGACTGCATGGTGACCTTCGTCAACAGGCAGGCCTACGACATTTACGGATACACGCCCCGGGATCTCAGGAAGGGCATTATGGGCCTCGACCTTGTCCACCCCGCCGACCTCCCCAGGATCAGGCAAACCCTTCAGGCAATAGCCGAGGGCACACCGTCGACGGAAACCGAGTTCACCGCCATCAGGAAGGACGGCACCACCTTCCCCGTCATAGCCCACGTCGCGCGCATCATGAAAGGCGGGAGGTTCGCCGGGTGGCGGGGCATCATCGTCGACATAACGGGAAGAAAAGAGACCGAGGAAAAGCTCAAGGAGAGCGAGCGGAAGTTCCGGGACATTGCTGAGCTCTCCCCGCAGGTCATCTTCGAGCAGGACCCAAATGGTGTCGTCACCTACGCCAACAGGCGGGGGCTCGAGCTTTTCGGCTACACTGAGGAGGAGTTGCTTGCAGGTACCGTGACGGCGATGGATCTTTTGCCTGAGCGCGAACACGCGAGGGTGCGCGAAAACGTGGCGAAGATCCTTGTCGGGGAAAGAGAGATGGCGGGCAATGAATACACGGTGAAGAGAAGGGATGGCAGCACTTTCCCTGCCATCATCTATACCACCGCCATCTTCAGCCAGGGTGAACTGACGGGCCTGCGCGGCGTTCTTGTCGACATCACGGAGCTGAAAAAGGCCGACAGGGAGCTCCGGGAACGGGAACGAAGGTTCAGGGACCTCGCGGAATCCGTTCCCCAGGTCATCTTCGAGATGGACAAGAATAGAACGATCACCTTCGCCAACAGGCAGGCCTTCGAGATGTTCGGATATGACGAAGAGGACCTCTCCCGGGGCATCGACGCCTTTTCCCTCTTTGTGCCCGAAGATCTTCCAGCCATGACAGAGAACCTCGGGAGGATAGCCCTGGGGGGAACGTCCGCGGGCAACGAGTACACCGCCCTCAGGAAGGACGGCACCTCATTCCCTGTCATAATCCATGTCGCGCGGATCATGGATGAAGGCCGCCTTGTCGGATTCAGGGGGATCATCGTCGACATCACGGAGCGGAAGAAGGCCGAGGCAGAGCTTTCGGAAAGCAGACAGTTCTTTCAGGACATCGCTGACCGCATTCCCGGAGTCATCTATCAGTTTTACGCCAAACAGGACGGAGAGATGGGTCTTTCCTACATCAGTCAAACCTCGAAGGAACTCTTTGGCATCGAAACCGACGCGTCCCGCCCCTTCGAACGTTTCCTCGAAGGGCTCAGCCCCGACTGCCGGGAGGCATTCCTCGACTCGATCAGGGAGGCCGTCGCGAGGGAACAGGACTGGCAATTCGAAGGCGACTTCATGAAACCGACGGGAGAGGTCATGTCCTTCGTCGGCATGTCCCGTCCCTCGCGGGTCGGTGACACCCTGAGGTTCAATGGAGTGCTCCTCGATATAACATCATCCAAGCGCGCGGAGGAACAGCTCAGGGAGAGCGAGCGGAAGTTCCGGGACATAGCGGAGCTCATGCCCCAGGTGATCTTCGAGATCGATCCGAAAGGTTCCGTCATCTTCGTGAACAAGCAGGCATTCGAATTCTTCGGGTACAGGGAAAGCGACTTTCCCGATGGGTTCAACTGCTTCGACCACATAGCTCCGGAAGACCGCTCGAGGGCCATCGCAAACCTTCAAAAGGTGGCCGAAGGCGGCCCTTCGGTCGGCAATCAGTACGCGGCCGTCAAAAAGGACGGTACCCGGTTCCCCATTATCATCTACGTCACAAGGATCATGAGAGAAGGCAAGCTCACCGGCTACCGGGGGATCATCATAGACATATCGGAGCGTACCCGGGCCGAAGAGGCCCTCAAACAGGGAGAGAAGCGCCTCAGGCAGATCATCGACCTCGTGCCCCATTTCATCTTCGCCAAGGACATCGACGGAAGGTTCATCCTTGCCAACAAGGCCGTCGCTGACAGCTACGGCACCACGGTGGAGGGCCTGATCGGCAGGGTGGATGCCAGCTTCTCGCCATCCGATGAAGAGGTGAGGCATTTCAGGAACGACGACCTCGACGTGATGATCGCGGGCAGGAGAAAATACATTCCCGACGAGCCCATCACCGACGCGCAGGGGAACGTGCGGTATCTCGAGACCATCAAGATCCCTTTCACGTTCTCCGGAACCGAGACCCCCGCCGTCCTGGGCGTGTCCGTGGACAT
>JAAYAK010000300.1 GCA_012719415.1 Syntrophorhabdus sp. | reverse complement strand
GCTGCCTTTTCAAGGGCGATAGCGAAACTGATGGTCGAGAGCGCGGAGAAGAAATGAAGATGGGTAATAGGTGATAGGTTATGGGTTATGGGAGGAACAAACGGTCAGTAGCCTATGACCCATGACCTATAACCCATCACCTGTCTTTGCCTCTTTATTCGAAGAACTCCATGAATTTTTCCTTGAAACCCTTGCGTGTCTGCGGGGATGAGTCCTTGAACTCGACGGCCAGTTCCTCGACCAGGGTCTTCTGTCGATCCGTGAGGTCGGAAGGGATGACGATGTTGAGATAGACAAGCTGGTCGCCGCGGCCATAACCATTGGACTTGTTGACGCCCAGACCCTTCAGTCTGAACACCTTTCCCTGCTGCGTGCCCGCCGGTATCTTGAGGACGGATTCGCCCTCGATGGTGGGTATGGTGATCTCTCCGCCCAGGCACAGGAGGGGAAACCCCACATCCACCTGAACGACAATGTCATCGCCGGCCCTCTCGAAAACGGCGTGCTCCTTCACCTGAAGGACGACAAAGAGGTCGCCCGGAATGGTGTCTCCCGGCTGCTGCATCCCCTCGCCCCTCACTTTGAGACGGGTATTGTTGTCGACACCGGGGGGGATCCGGACCTTCAACGTTTTCTTTGTCCTGACGGTCCCCCTGCCCTTGCAGTTCTTGCAGGGATGCTTGATGACCTGCCCTTCCCCGCCGCAGTACTCGCAGGTCCTGTTGATGGTGAAGAATCCGTGGCTCTGACGGACCTGTCCGCGCCCGCCGCAGTGCCTGCATATCACCGGCTCGTGGCCCGGCTCGACACGTGAACCGTTGCAGACAGGGCATTTCTCTTCCCTGGGGATCTCGATCTCTTTCTCCCCGCCGAATACCGCCTCCTCGAACTCTATGGTCAGGTTGTACCTGAGATCGCCCCCCTTCCTCTGGCGCGGTCTCTGGTTACCGAAGAAATCGCTGAAAAGGTCGTTGAAAACGGAATCGAAATTCCCTTGAAAACCGAAATCGAAGACGGAACCCATGTCGCCGGCAGTCCCGAATCGTTCATAGTGGCGCCTTTTCTGCTCGTCTCCCAGGACTTCGTAGGCCTCGTTGATCTCCTTGAACTTCTCCTCGGCGCTTCGGTCCCCGGGGTTGCGGTCCGGGTGGTACTCAAGGGCCAGCTTCCGGTATGCCTTCTTTATCTCTTCATCCGTGGCCCCCCGCGAAACATTGAGGACCTCGAAATAATCCACGTGCTGCCTGCCTCTCATGGTACGCCTTTCTTGTGCCTTACTGTATTTCGGGTTTCTTTGAGACACCCACCCGGGAGGGTCTTATAAGCCTGTCATTGAGAAGGTAGCCCTTCTGGAGCTCCGAGACCACCGTGTCGGGCTCCACGTCCTCGTGTTCCTCCTGGTAGAACGCCTCATGAAAGTTGGGGTCGAATCTCTGGCCCACCGCCACTACGGGTTTGACACCGGCCTTCTCGAGGACCTTCATGAATTCATTGAGCGTTATCCTGACGCCTTCGTGGATGCCCTTGTAATCCTCCGTGGATTCGGCATGCTTGAGAGCCAGTTCGAGATTATCGATGACGGGGAGCAGTTCCCTGACAATGGTCTCGTTCGCGTACTTGAGCAGGTCCGTCTTCTCTTTTGCCTTGATCTTCTTGAAGTTCTCGAAATCGGCCTGAAGGTATAGAAGTCTTTCCTCGAGGGACTTTATCTTTCCCTCCTTTTCCTCAAGTTCCTTTTTCACCTCCGAAGAGAACTCTTCCTTCTTTTTCTTTTTCTTCTGCTCCTCGTGCTTCTGCCCGCCCTCGCCCTTTTCCTCGTGTCTCTCCTCGCTCTCGTCATGGAGCAGGTCTTTGTCTTTCTCGTTCATCGCCTTCCTCACATCGATCTGAAAAGATCCGTCACCGCCCGTGCGGTGTAATCGACTATGGGGATAAGACGGGAGTAGTTCATCCTCATCGGGCCGATGATCCCGAGCAGGCCATAGCTGTCCTCGCCTATCCGGTAGGCCGAGGTGATGATGCTCATGCCCTCCATCCCCTTCATATCGCTCTCGCTTCCAAGGATCACATTGATGCCCTCATCGCTCAGGTACCGGTCGAGGAGCTGTATCAGTCTTTCCTTGTTCTCGAGGGCACGGAAGAGGTCCTTGAGCCTCTCCACGTCGGAGAACTCGGGGATACCGATCATCTTCGACGCCCCTTCTATGTATATCTCTCTCTTCTCTTCCTCGCCGACGAGAACGTCCACGGCGTCCTGTATCTTCCGGTAGAGCCTCAGGAAATCCTCCCTGTCCCTGCGGATGTCCCTGATGATGTTCTCCTTGAGGGCGTAGAAGGGCATGCCCGAGAAACGCTCGTTCATGTAACCCTTCATTTCGTCGAGCACGTCCTGCTCAATGTCCTCCCCCGTGTCGACGAACCTCCTGTGCACCATTCCCGATGTCGTCACGAAGACGATTAGGATCGTGTTGCGCGAAAGCCTGACGAACTCCACTTCCTTGAAAAGCATGGTGTCCACGCGGGGTTCGACGACGATGCTCGGGCAGCGGGAAATGGCGGCAAGGATGCGGGACGCGTCGACCATTACCTCTTCCGTGTAGGCGTAACGCAACCGGGAAAGGCTCTCCAGGGCCTTGAGCTCTTTCTTGCCCGGCGCCCCGGGAGCGGGCAGGCTGTTCACGTAGTAGCGAAACGCCCTCGGTGTAGGCACCCGCCCGGCGACAGCATGGGGTTTGTAGAGAAAACCCAGTTCCTCGAGGCCGCTCATGATGTTGCGGATCGTCGCCGAGCTGACCTTCTTCTTCATGGCCCGGGATATCGTGATGGAACCCACGGGCTCGGCAAAGACTATGTAATTCTCGACGATGAGTTCAAGAACAGACCTCTCGCGGTCACTCAAGATTTCCCGTAGCCCTTTCATTCTGATACAATAAGTTAATTATCCCGCCTCTCTTTGTCAAGAAAATGGCGCGGGTCCTCATTGGCCCCGCATGCCGGCGGGCGTATCGTACGACATGTGTGCCTTAGACGGGCACGCGAAGGAGGAACGCATGACCATCCTTACCCTCAAGTTGTTGATATCCGTCCTGTTCCTTGCTTCCATGCTTGTCGCCGTTCTCACCATGTTCGAGGTACTCGGGCGCAAGGAAAAACGGTTCGACACGGAAAGGCTCACCCGTGTCCACCGCGTGAACGGCATCCTGTTCTTCCTCATCTTCCTTGCCCTCGCCCTGATGGGCATGGCCCACATAGCCCTTACGAAGGTGGAACTGTCACCGAGGGCCGCCCTTCATGTCATCCTGGCCCACGGCGTCCTGTTCCTTCTTATCTTCAAGCTCGCCATTATCAAGGCCTACAGGCAGTTCTACTCCAGGGTGCCCACGCTGGGCATGCTCATCGCCTTCCTGGCCCTCGGCACCGTGGCATCCTCAGCCGGTTATTACGTCCTGACTATGATACCCCTCTCACGGGTCCCCGCGCAAACTGCAGCCATCCGTGAAAAGGGAGACGGACCGCAGGTGCCAAACGCCCTGAAAGGGAAAGAGCTGTTCCAGGCACAGTGCTCCCGGTGCCACGATGCCGGGAGCGACACGGCTCCGGGAAGCCTGGGGATGAAGGGCATACTCAAGGGACCCGCTCTTCCCGCGACAGGGCGTCCCGCGACGGCGGAGAATATCGTCCTCCAATTGAGAACGCCCTACAAGGGGATGCCGTCCTTTCCCCATCTCACCGAGGCCGAGGTGAACGATCTCATTGCGTACATGAAGGGGTTGTAGGAGAATGACCGTTGCTGCGGATCTGTTTTGGCCAGGTGTGGGGAGTTGGTTGCCGATGATCGTCTTCTAGACCGTCACTTCAAAGGTGCCGGAGCGACAGGCGCGGCGGGAGCTCGCCTCTGCGTATCTCCTCATCGCCATGGTGCTCACATTGACATCGCAGGGGCCGACATTCACCGTGTAACGGATAACACCGCTCTCAACGGCAGAGCCGGGTCCCTTCACCATGAGCGCCTGATCCTGTCCTTCCCTTCTTTCTTCAATTGCCTGCCGGCTGACGGGCAGTTGCTCACGCCGCGGACCCTCACCTCTTTGCACCTCCCGGATGGTCTGTGCAAGCGTGTTTGTTCTCATGCCCTGAGCTGTTATAAGAGAAGTATTCATTTGCGTGTGCTGCTATCATACCATTTTTTTCGCTTATCCACGAGGAAAAAAATCAAAGCACCGGCATATGGCCTCTCTAGCCGCGTCCGGTCTTCTTCTTGACTTTCCCAGCCTCATGCAGTATTGAATCATACACCGTTGAAAGGAGGAAATGAACCGTCAATGAACAACACTGTCGATGCAGGCCTTGTCTTCCTGCTCAACGGC
>JAAYAK010000299.1 GCA_012719415.1 Syntrophorhabdus sp. | reverse complement strand
TTGCCGTCACCGCCTGCATGAGGAAACTCCTGACCATCCTCAATACCATGATGAAGAACAAAGCAACATGGGCGGAGGCCCGTTCATGAAAAAGAAATCAATTGACATTCAACACAGTTGCTGGAACGTCAGTTTATAAAGACCTTCTTGTACTTCGCCAGCTCTTCCAAGGCCCTGCCGCAGCCCATGGTGACGGAGACGAGGGGGTCCTCGGCGACGATGACGTTTATCCCCGTCTCGTTCTCTATCCTCTGGTCGAGCCCCTTGAGGAGCGCTCCGCCGCCGGTGAGCACCATGCCCGTCTCATTGAGGTCGGAGACGAACTCGGCGGGAAGCTTTTCGAGGGCCCTTCTCACGGAGTCGATGATCGCGGAGATGGGCTCCTCGATGGCCTCGCGGACCTCTTCCTTCGATATCTTCAGGCTCCGCGGTATGCTCGTGAGCAGGTCCTTCCCCACGACGTTTATCGAGTCGCTCAAGGAGTCTATGGGAAACGCGGAGGCACCTTCTATCTTGATCTTCTCCGCCGCGATGACCCCTATGGCAAGCTGATGCTTCTTCTGGAGGTAGCGGACGATGGCCTCGTCGAGCTCGTCGCCGGCGACCCGCAAAGATTCGCTGTAGGCCACCGCGGAGAGGCTGATGATGGCAACCTCCGTCGTACCGCCGCCGATGTCTATTATCATGTTGCCCCGCGGCAGCTCTATGGGCATGCCCGCGCCGATGGACGCCGCCATGGGCTCCTCGATGAGATGGACGTCGCGGATGCCCACCTGGAAGCAGGCATCGATGACGGCCTTCTTCTCCACCTGGGTGATGCCCGAGGGGACACCGACAACCATCCTCGGCTTCGATATCTTCCGCTCGTTGCTCACGACCTTGAGGAAGTACTTGATCATCGCCTTGGCCACGTCGAAGTCCGCTATGACCCCGTCCTTCAGGGGCCGTATGGCGCTGATGTTGGGAGGGGTCCTGCCGATGTATTCCTTCGCCTCCTTGCCGACGGCGATGACCTTTCCGGAGTTGTTATCGATAGCGACGACGGAAGGCTGATTGAGGACGATGCCTTCCCCCTTCATGTATATCAGGGTGTTGGCGGTGCCAAGGTCCATGGCAAGGTGCGTGGAGAACATCCCGAACAAATTCTTGAAGAAACCCATCCCCCTTCCTCCTTATTCGATGAATTTTCGTATCTTCTTCTCTTCTATCCTGTCGAAAAGCTCCCAGAGATCAGGCGAATCATCGGGGAAGCTGACCGTTCCGAGTTCCACCACGCCTGCTCCCGCCGAGAGCCCCTGCTCGGCAAGACTCTTGCCCACCGCGTGGTAAAGGAGCTTCATCATGTTCCGTGTCTCAAAGGTCTCGCCGCCCCTGAGAAGGACAAAGAAACGGCCTCCGCTCTTGCGTGCCACAAAGGCGTTACCCCCGGCGCAGTACCGGATGACCTGGCACACCTTCCTCAAAAGGTCGTTCGTGCCTTCGGCGCCCATCTTCCTGTTGTAGAGGACCATGTTCCCCAGCTTCACGCTCAGGACCGAGAATCGCTGTTTCTTCCTGGCCATCGCTTCGACGACACCCAGGAAGACAGGGAATTGCACGGCGCCCGTGACGGGATCGAAATCGCGTATCCTGTCGAGGTGCTCGCGCATCCACCGGGCGGTGAAGTAGAGCGAAAGGAGGCTCGAAAGGTTTCTCAGCGCGCCTATGGCGCTTTCCTTGAGCTCCGCCTCGTTGAGGGACACAAAACCTATGACCCCGAAGGTGGTGTCCTCCGTTATGAGGGGAAAGCCGAAGAACTGCCGCGCCCGCACCGGTTCATTGGGAAAGAAGAGCGGCTTCTCCCTGAGGTACGCGCTGCCGTGGGGGAGAAGAAGCTCCCTGCCTCCCTCGAGGACCACGGAGGCGACGCTCTCTCCGCTGTGGCATTCCTTCTTGATGGCGTCGCCGTTCTCGATCCCGGCGACATCGTGGATGACAAGGCGTCCCTTCTTCTCCATGCCTATGAAACAGAAGGTGCCTCCGGAAAGGCCCAGTATCTCCTCGAGCACGTCGGCCGTGGAGATCTTCGCCGTGTTGAGAGCGGAAAGCAGGCTCAGGATCCGTCTCTCGGCATAGAGATCTTCCATGGTCTCTTCGGCGCAAATGGCCCGCCTCTCCTGCTCGATCTCCTCGTTAATGAGGGACGCGAAGGAACCGAGTATTTTCTTCTCCTTGTCGGTGAAGACGTACTTCTTCTTGCTGTCGACGATGATGACACCCTTCGTGTCCATGGGGTACCCCATGAATGATTTGATCCCCTCGCTGGCCCCGTAGTAGCCGAGAGCCTCTTCGTCCCTGTCGAAATTGGGTATGATGAGCGGGGCGTTGTGCTTTATCACCCAACCGGGAAGGGTCCCCTCTATGGGGAGGCTCTTCTTCTCCTCAAAGCTCTTCGCGAAGGTCACGGAAGAGACGCAGCTCAGCGAATCCTTATCCCTCAGGTACAGGGCGACGGTGAACGCCTCGTAGATATTGAAGATAAGCTGCGACAACCTGTCTATCATTTTTATACCCGAATTATGTCACCAGCACCGGCCACTGTCAATCGATATCAACCGTACTCCTCGAACCGGACGGAGTAGGGAAGCTCGAACTTCTGAAGGGCCCGGCAGAAACCGCACTCCCCGCCGCCGGAGGGATATCCGCATACGGGGCAGAACCGGTCTTCCGGCTCTGCGCCAAGTTTGCCATCCTCGCGCATCGTATCCTTCACCCCCCGAAGCTCCTTGAGGTATCCCTTCACGAACATGAGCTTCGTTCCCGGAGAGGCCTCTTCCAGGCCGCCCAGGATGCCCTTGTACGTGATCGTCTTGGCACCCTTCGAGAAAGGACATTCCTCGTATATGTAATCGATGCCGGAGATGATGGCGTATGCCGCCACCTCGCGCTCCGAGCACAGGAAAAAGGGCTTGGCCTTTCTTGACAGATGCCCTTCCCGGGCATCGAGGGCGATGTCCTTCTTCCAGAGGTACTCCTTCTTCCAGTAAAGGATGTTCCCGAAAAGGGCGGCGGCCTCGTCGTCAAGGTTGTGTCCGGTGAGCAGGAGGTTGTAGTCCTTGTCCATGCAGACCTTGTTCATAACATAGCGCTTTATCATCCCGCATGCCGAACAGGGCGCCCGGCGCAGCCCTTTCGCCACCTCGCTGATGTCCCTGCCGAAAACATCGGGGACATGGAAGATGTGGACCCTCCTGCCGATCCTGTCGGCGACAGCCTTTATCTTCTCCAGCGACACGCGGGAGTAGTCGCCTATGCCGAGGTCAACGTAGACGCCGTCAGCCGCGACACCCATCTTCGTCAGCAGGAGCCACAGGGACAGGGAATCCTTGCCCCCCGACACGGCCACCACGGGACGGTCGGCCTCACCGATCAGCCGGTAACGCCGGATGGTGGTGCTTACCCTCTTCTCAAAAAACGCAATGAAGTGTGTGTCACAGAAGGCGGTCTTGTGGGACCTGAGGCTGATGCACGCCGTCTGTCCGCATACCCTGCATTTCATCCGCCCGATACGACCCGTATGACCTTCACGTTATCGCCGGCGCCGAGCCTGTGGTCTTCGGTGACGAGCCGGTTGTTCGCGACAACGAGATGGCCCTCTTTGCTGACATTGAGTTCCTGCAGGAGCCGGGACACGAGCATCGGCTTCTCGAAGACGTACTCTCTTCCCTCCCAGTTGACGTGCATGGCTAATTTCTTAGCACAACGACGGTGTGATGTCAAAAAGACCGGCGACCGGACAGGTCAGTTGATTATCCACATATCGTGCTTATATTTCAGACAAGATTTCGGATGTCACCCTTTGAAGGAGGCTGCATAAGGTTGTTCCCGGAGCGTCATGGGCTCCGGAGGGTTTGACATATCCTGTCACGAGGTGAACATATGAACTGGGAAAAACTGACCATAAAGGCCCAGGAGGCCATCCAGGAAGCGCAGAAGAAGGCTGAGTCGCTGGGCCAGCAGAGCATCGAGAACGAGCACCTGCTCTTTGCCCTCATATCGCAGAAAGATGGGATCATACGGCCCATACTC
Source organism: Syntrophorhabdus sp. (assembly GCA_012719415.1). NCBI lineage: Bacteria > Pseudomonadati > Thermodesulfobacteriota > Syntrophorhabdia > Syntrophorhabdales > Syntrophorhabdaceae > Syntrophorhabdus > Syntrophorhabdus sp. Next base: position 2,596 of record JAAYAK010000299.1, on the reverse strand, counting down.
GAAAAGCTCGGGGTGAAGGCGGACATGATCGCCCGCGACCTCGATCGCGAACTTGCCAAGATACCGCGGGTGGAAGGCGGGAGTCAGACCTACATATCGTCGCGCTTCAAGCAGACCCTCGATACGGCATTCACGGAAGCGGAAAGGCTCAAGGACGAGTTCGTGAGCACGGAACATCTCCTTATCGGCATAGCCGACGGGAAGGATGGACCGGCGGCGGCCACTCTCAGGATATACGGCATAACAAAGGACAGCATCTATGCCGTCCTCAAGGACTTAAGGGGCACCCAGCGGGTGACCGACCAGGCCCCGGAGGAAAAATACCAGGCGCTCCAGCGTTACTGCCGCGACCTGACGGAAGAGGCCCGCAAGGGCAAGCTCGACCCCGTCATCGGACGCGACGAGGAGGTCCGCAGGGTCATGCAGGTCCTGTCGCGCAGGACCAAGAACAATCCCGTCATCATCGGCGAGCCCGGCGTGGGGAAGACGGCCATCGTGGAAGGACTCGCCCAGAGGATCATTTCCGGTGATATCCCGGAGACCCTGAAGAACAAACGCGTCCTCTCCCTCGACCTGGGGTCCCTGCTCGCGGGGGCGAAGTACCGCGGCGAGTTCGAGGACAGGCTCAAGGCGGTCCTCAAGGAGATCGACGAGGCGGCGGGGACGATCATCCTCTTCATCGACGAGCTCCACACCATCGTCGGAGCCGGAGGCGCCCAGGGCGCGGTCGACGCGTCGAACATGCTCAAACCGGCCCTCGCCCGGGGGGAGCTGCGCTGCATAGGCGCCACCACCCTTGACGAATACCGCAAGTACATAGAGAAGGACGCCGCGCTGGAGAGGCGTTTCCAGCCCGTCTACGTGGGCGAGCCCTCCGTCGAGGAGACGATCGCCATACTGAGGGGGCTCAAGGAGAAATACGAGCTCCATCACGGTGTCGTCATAAAGGACCCCGCCCTCATCGCGGCGGCGACGCTGTCTCATCGCTACATCACGGACAGGTTCCTCCCCGACAAGGCCATCGACCTCGTGGACGAAGCGTCATCGCGGTTGCGCATGGAGATAGACAGCGTCCCCACCGAGATCGATGAGATCGAACGGAAGATCATCCAGTCCCAGATCGAGATCGAGGCGCTGAAGAAGGAAAAGGACGAGGCGTCGAAGGAGCGCAGGAAGAAGCTCGAGGATGAACTCGCCGAGCTGAAAAAAGAGGTGCAGGAGAAGCGCGGGCACTGGGAGAAGGAAAAGACCCTTATCACGGGCATCTCCGAGACAAAGGAAAAGATCGACCAGGCGAGGACCCAGGCCGACGACCTGGAACGCAAGGGCGATTTCGGACGGGTCGCGGAGATCCGGTACGGCACCATATCCTCCCTGGAGCAGGAACTGAAGCAGAGGAACGACGAGCTTGCGGCCCTCCAGAAGGGGAAGAAGATGCTCAAGGAGGAGGTCGACGAGGAGGACATAGCCCGCGTCGTCTCCAAGTGGACGGGCATCCCCGTCTCCAAGATGCTCGAGGGGGAGATGGACAAGCTCGTACACATGGAGGACAACATCCACAGGCGTGTCATCGGACAGGACGAGGCCATCGGCGCCGTCGCGAACACCATCCGTCGCGCGCGGGCGGGGCTTCAGGACCCCAACCGCCCCCTTGGTTCATTCCTCTTCCTCGGCCCCACGGGTGTCGGCAAGACGGAACTGGCCCGGGCCCTTGCGGAATTCCTCTTCGATGACGAGCAGGCCATCGTCCGCATCGACATGAGCGAATTCATGGAGAAGCACTCCGTGTCCCGTCTCATCGGGGCGCCCCCGGGGTACGTGGGATACGAGGAAGGCGGCTACCTCACCGAGGCGGTCCGCAGGCGTCCCTACTCCATCATCCTCCTCGACGAGGTGGAGAAGGCGCACCCCGAGGTCTTCAACGTGCTTCTCCAGGTCCTCGACGACGGCCGTCTCACTGACGGTCAGGGCCGCACGGTGGATTTCAAGAACTCCGTCATCATCATGACGTCCAACATCGGGAGCCAGTGGATAACGGACCTCACCGACAGGGACTATGACGAGATGAGAAGCCGCGTGGGCGATGCGGTAAAAGCACACTTCAAACCGGAGTTCGTGAACCGCATCGACGATATCATCATATTCCGCGGCCTGTCGCCGGAGAACATCGGGGAGATCGTCAAGCTGCAGCTCGGCCTGATGGCGAAAAGGGCCCTCGAACGCAACATAGAGCTTGTTTTCACGGGCAAGCTCGAGGAAATGATATCCAGAGAAGGCTACGACCCGGCCTTCGGCGCGCGTCCCCTCAAGCGCCTGATCCAGAAGAAGATACAGGACGCGCTCGCGCTCATGATCCTCAAAGGCGAGGTCAGGGAAGGCGACACCGTGAAGGTGGACGTCGATGGAAAGGGCAACGTGGTTTTCAAGAAATAAGCTTCATACGAAGGGCCGGGGTTGCCGCGCTTAAGACCCCGGCCCTCCCCCCAAAGTTTGTCTTGACTTTTTTTCCGCATAGTTGATATAAAAGGGTTGCTGTAGGCGCTTAGCTCAGTGGGAGAGCGCTACCTTGACGCGGTAGAGGTCAGGGGTTCAATAC
>JAAYAK010000298.1 GCA_012719415.1 Syntrophorhabdus sp. | reverse complement strand
GCCGCGCGCCATGGACCCTCGTTGATGATGTGCATGCCGAAATGGGTGAGTATGGCGGTTTTGGGACGCACCTTTTCGATGATCGCCCTTACGTCGTTCAGGGCCAGGTGCTCGACGATCTCATGGTTCTCGATGGGCTTCTGCCGCAGAACATTGATGATGAGATGCTCGGCCCGGTAATGGTCCGCGAGCTCCGGGAAGAACCTCGTGTCGGAGATGAGTCCGATGGTCGTGTTGAGATGGAAGAAGAGACCGTAGGTCTCAACGGGATGCCGGTGCCTGACGGGTGTTCGAAAGGCTATGTCGCCGAGGGTATACTCCCCGCCTTCCCGGAGAACAACGGTGTTGTCGAGATACTTGCCGGCAAAATCGAAGACCACCGGGTCGCCCGACAGGGCATCGCCCGGGCAAAAGAGGGTTCCCCTCTTCTTGAAGCCGCCGTGGGCCATGGCCTCGATGAGGATGTTGATGTCGTTGGCATGGTCCATATGCCTGTGGGTAATGACGATACCGTCGAGCCGGGAAGGATCGTAATCCTCCTTCGCCGAACGGATGCGGACGATGGCACCCGGGCCGGGGTCGATGTAAAGGTTTGTCTTCCCGTAATTGAGCCACAGGCCGCCCGTCGCCCGGAGCTGCTTGAGCGCCACGAACCGGGCGCCTCCGGTCCCGAAGAACTTTATCGATCCCTCCATGGTTGGTACCTTCCGTCTCGCGCGGCCCCGGAATACTATCCCGGGGCGCATTCAGATTGGTGTCGTCTCTATTCTAGAGAAGGAGTGCGGCGTTGTCAATTTGCCCGCAGAGAATTCGGAACTGTACCACTGTGTGAAACACGGCTCTTCCCGAATATTTTTTACAATTTATGGTGGTTTATCCCCCGCATTTATGTTCTAATAGTACAATCAATGACAAAAAGTGTCGTACCTGTACCATTGCGTAATCCAATAACTTTAACGGAGGGGTTATAAGGAGGACCTTTGATGAAAATCACGATCAATGGAAAGGTTTGTGAGGCCACGGAGGGACAGACGGTCCTTGACGTGGCGAGAGCCAACGGGTTTAACATCCCCACGCTTTGCTACCTGGAGGGTCTGACCCCCACAGGCGCCTGCCGTATCTGCGTGGTTGAAGTCGAGGGGATGCGGAACCTGGTGGCTTCCTGCTCGGCTCCGGCGACGGAAGGCATGGTCGTCAGAACGGACACGGAACGGGTTCTGGCTGCCCGGCGCTTCATTGTTGAGCTCCTGGTATCGTGCCATCCCCTGGACTGCATGACCTGCGAGAAGACAGGGGACTGCACTCTTCAGAACCTCGCGTACGAACTGGGGGTAACGGGATCCCCGATGGAAGGGGAAAAATACAACTATCCCGTCGATTATTCGAACCCCTTCATCGTGAGGGACTACAACAAGTGCATCCTGTGCCTCAAGTGCGTCCGGGTCTGCAACGAGATCCAGGGCATCGAGGCGATAAAGACCATCCAGCGCGGTTTCGATACAAAGGTGGCAACCGCCTACGACACTCCCCTTCAGGACAGCAACTGTGTGTTCTGCGGGCAGTGTGTGCAGGCCTGCCCGGTAGGAGCCCTGACGGAGAGAAAATCGAAAGGTTTGGGGCGCGCCTGGGAAATGACAAAGGTCCGGACCACATGTCCCTACTGCGGGGTCGGCTGTCAGCTGGAACTCCACGTCAAGGGGGAGCAGATAGTCAGGATAACCGCCGTCGAGGACGGAGCCCCGAACAAGGGACGGCTCTGCGTCAAGGGGCGCTTCGGCTACGATTTCATCTACTCGGGAGACCGGCTGACGACACCGCTCATCCGGGAGAACGGGTCTTTTCGCGAGGCGTCGTGGGATGAAGCCCTCGACCTCGTGGCCGGCAAGTTCAAACAGATAATCGCGGAGAGCGGCCCCGACGCCATAGCGGGTGTCAGCTGCGCCCGAAGCATAAATGAAGATTCTTACCAGATGCAGAAACTCTTTCGCGCGGTGATCGGCACGAATAACATCGATCACTGCGCCCGAACCTGACACGCGCCAACCGTCGCCGGTCTGGCGCAATCATTTGGTTCCGGAGCAATGACAAATTCCTTTGGTGAATTCGCGGACGCAAAGCTGTTCCTCTGCATCGGCACGAACATGACCGAGGCCCACCCGGTGGCCTCCACGTTCCTGAAGAACGCTCTGCGCAAGGGAGCAAAGCTTATCGTCGTCGATCCCCGCCGGCAGCCTCTCGCAAAACTGGCAGACATCTACTGCCAGATCAAGGTCGGCAGTGACATAGCATTCCTCAACGGCCTCATGAACGTCATCATCAATGAAGGTCTGTACGACAAGGATTTCGTCGAGAACAGGTGCGACAACTTCGAGGCCTTCAAGGCCAAGGTCATGGAATACCCGCCCGAGCGGGCCGCCGAGATCTCCGGCGTCGACGTGGAGACGATCCGCAAGGTCGCCCACATGCTCGCCACGGTAAAGCCCGCCATGCTCTGCTACACGCTCGGGATCACGGAGCACACCACGGGTAAGGACAACGTGATGAGCACCGCCAATCTCCAACTCCTCCTCGGAAACCTGGGAATGCCTTCCGCCGGGGTCAACCCCCTGCGCGGCCAGAACAATGTCCAGGGTGCCTGTGACATGGGGGCGTTGCCCAACGTCTTCCCCGGCTACCAGAAGGTCATCGACGCGGCGGCGCGGGAAAAGTTCGAGAAGGCGTGGAACGTCAAAAAACTGCCCGAGAACAACGGCATGATGATGCCCCAGATGATGGAGGGCCTTGTCGACAAGAAGGTCAGGGCATTCTATGTCTTCGGCGAGAACCTGGCCAACACCGAGCCCGATATCCGCAAGGTCGAGCACGAACTCTCTTCCGCCGAATTCCTGGTCTGTCAGGACATCTTCCCCACGGAAACCACGCGCTTTGCCCACGTCATCCTCCCCGCCGCCTCATGGTCTGAGGACGACGGGACCTTCACGAGCAGTGAAAGACGGGTGAGCCGCGTCCGCAGGATCAAGACCCCGCCCGGCGATGCGAAGCCGAACTGGTGGATATTCAAAGAGATCGCCAGGAGAATGGGACAGGAATGGGCATCGAACAGCGGGCCCGAGATATGGGACAACGAGGTGTCTGTCCTCGCCCCGGCGCTCGGAGGGATCAAGTACAACCGCATCGAGAACGACGGGCTCCAGTGGCCCTGCCCCAACACGGAACATCCGGGAACGGCTTTCCTCCATCGAGACGGCGTGTTCACCCATGGCAAGGGGGTTTTCAACCCCGTCGACTGGAAAGCGCCGGCGGAGGTTCCCGACAAGGATTACCCCTTCGTCCTCAGCACGGGTCGGAGACTCTACCAGTACCACACACGGACCCAGACGGGCCGCTCGGGCCTCGATTTCCTGATGCCCGAGGAGACTGCCGATATCTCCATCGCCGACGCGCAAAGACTCGGTATCCAGCCGGAGGAACGCGTAAAGGTCCGGTCGCGCCGCGGAGAAGTGGAGGTCAAGGCCAGGATCACCAAGGAGGTGCCTCCCGGCATGGTCTGGATGTCCTTCCATTTCAGGGATGGATCGGCAAACTGGCTTACCAACGCGGTGTACGACCCGGTGACTCTCACCGCGGAGTACAAGGCCTGCGCCGTCGCGGTGGAAAAGGCGTAGGACAAAGAACAACATACCGGTCACAACGGTGACGAATATCCTCAAAGCCCCCGAAATCCACCCCTCGGGGGCTTTCTTTTTTTCCGTTCAATGCGGGGCCCACCCCCTCGAGACCTTGCGCGCCGGGGGTGAATATGCCATTCTATAGGCACAACAAAATAGAGGAGGGGTTATGGAGACACGAGATTTTTCAGCCATCATCGATCTGGCGATATCAAAGGAAGAGGAAGCTTACGATTTCTACATGGAACTCGTGAAGATGGTGGATGACAGGGCCGCCAAGGACGCGTTGCAGGTCGTCGCCGGTGAGGAAAAGAAACACAGGGAGTTCCTGGTGAACTATCGCGACAAGGGCTACGGCGACACGGGTCTGAGGATGACGTCCGTTGTCGACTATAAGATAGCGGAACACCTCGAGGCGCCAGAACCCAAGACCGGCATGGAAAGCAAGGATGTTTTCCTCCTAGCGGCCCATCGCGAGAAGAGCTCCAACGAGTTCTACCTGGGACTTGCCTCCATTCACCCGGCGGGACCGACCAGGGACATGCTTCTCACGATGGCCCAGGAGGAGCTGAAGCACAAGGAAAAGATGGAATATTACTACGCCAACGCCGCTTTCCCGCAAACGTCCGGAGGATAAGAGCAGGCCGGGGCAGACGCCCTTCTGAGAACCGTCCATATACGGCAAGGAAACCCTTGGATCTCATCGAATTTGCCATTTTTGAATCCTGGTTCGGCACTATCTCCGTCGTGATGAGGAACGGTCGGGTGGTACGTCTCGATCTTTCGGAGAACGACATGTACCAGGAGCACCGGGCCGTGCTGAAACGCTTTCCCGACGGTATCGAATCGGACCGACCGTTCAAGATGGTACGAACCCTTCTTCACCGGTACCTGAAAGGGCAGCCGGTGGACTTCCGTGACGTCGAGATCGATATATCGGACCTGCCGGGATTCACCCGGCGGGTCCTCGAAGAGCTTCGCAAGATCCCCTACGGCGAAACGAGAAGCTATCTCGACATCGCGAGATGCGCCGGGCGCCCTTCAGGGGGAAGGGCCGTCGGCCAGGCGGTCAAGAGGAACCCTATTCCCATCATCGTCCCCTGCCACAGGGTCATCCGCCACGACGGCTCCCTGGGGGGATTCGGCCTAGGGGAAAAGATAAAGAAAAGGCTTCTTTTTCTTGAGGGTGTCAAAAAAACCTGGTCGGTTTAGACACAAATAGTCGCTGATGACGCCCGTCGATGTATCCGCCGTGGGCGCGACAAGATACGTTTCTTCGTATTGCTGCCGCCAGATCACATTGTCCTCGGAATCGAAGAACGCCATACTCGAAAAATGGAGCACGTCCCGCCGGCAGTCGACGGAAACAAAGGCCAGGATATAGGAAAGATCCTTCGGGACGATACCGTTCAGATCAAGGCAGTCCCTGACCTCCTCATTGAGAGCGCTTTCCGGGCCGGGGACGAATTTCAGGACGGCCCGCGACGTGGTCACCTTGCTATGGGTCGAGTACGCGAGCGTCTGGTCGATGTACCAGTTGTCATCCTGCCTCGTCCCGGCAATGACCGACCACATCCCCTTCGCCTGAACCCCTCCGCACAGGAAGGGCAGCAGCACCGGCAAAAGGCAGAGCGCGACGGCCGCAAGCCGCCGCAGTGTTCTTCGTGGGCCCGTCATATCTCCTTTATCGCATCTTTCGTGTGAAGTCTAAAGGAACCCACGCCGGAAGGCCGGTACCAGGTCCTTATCTTGAAGCCCGGGAGCCCCGGGACTTTGCGGCGCTTCTGACCACCGCCCGCTCGCCGTCAAGTCCCGCGCCGCCTTCGAGATACCGCTTGAGGAACAGACCGGTGTAGCTCTTCTTCACGGACATGACGTCTTCGGGGGTGCCTTGAGCGATGATCGTCCCTCCCCGGTCGCCGCCCTCGGGACCGAGGTCGATCACGTAATCGGCGCTCTTGATGACATCGAGGTTGTGCTCGATGACGACGACGGTGTTGCCTCTCTCGACGAGTTCGTTGAGAACATGGAGCAGCTTCTCGATGTCGACGAAGTGCAGACCCGTGGTCGGTTCGTCGAGTATGTAGAAGGTCTTTCCCGTGTCCCGCTTCGAAAGCTCCCGGGAAAGCTTGATCCTCTGGGCCTCCCCGCCGGAGAGGGTGGTCGCCGCCTGCCCGAGGCGGATATACCCCAGACCCACCTCGTACAAGACCTTGAGCTTCGCCTTGATGTGGGGATGGGCGTCGAAGAACTCCATCGCCTGCGTGACCGTCATCTCCAGGACATCGGCGATGCTCTTCCCGCGGTAGAGGATCTCCAGCGTGTCACGGTTGTAACGTTTCCCCTTGCACGCCTCGCAGACTATGTAAACGTCGGGGAGAAACTGCATCTCTATCTTCACGAAACCCTCGCCGGCGCAGGTCTCGCACCTGCCGCCCTTGACGTTGAAACTGAACCTTCCCTCCTTGTACCCCCTCATCCGCGATTCCGGAAGGCGGGTGAAGAGCTCCCGGATATGGGTGAAGACACCGGTGTAGGTGGCGGGGTTCGACCTCGGGGTCCGCCCGATGGGGGACTGGTCGATATCGATGACGCGGTCCACGGCTTCGAACCCGAGTATGCCGTCGGATTCTCCCACCCGTTCCTTCGACCTGTACAGTTTCTGTTTCAACGAGGGATAGAGCGTATCGACGACGAGGGTGCTCTTGCCGGAACCCGACACACCTGTGACCGCGGTGAAGACCCCGAGAGGTATGGCAACGTCGATATTCTTCAGGTTGTTCGCCCGTGCCCCCTTGACGGTGAGAAAACCCCGCGGCTCTCTCCTGCCGGCCGGCCTTTCGATGCGGCGGCGACCCGACACGTAAAGGCCCGTGACCGACTCGGGGTGCGTCTTCAGCTCCGCGGGCGTCCCCTCAAAAACAAGATGGCCGCCCTTCTCACCCGCCCCGGGACCGAGATCGACGACATAATCGGAAGAGACGATCGCGTCGTAGTCGTGCTCGACGACAATAACGGTATTGTCGAGATCGCGAAGCTGCCGCAG
>JAAYAK010000297.1 GCA_012719415.1 Syntrophorhabdus sp. | reverse complement strand
CGACTATCCTTGCGTCTTCTTCCGCGGCACGCTGCATATCCATCTTCACCGCCGCGATCTGCCCCCGCAGCATCTTCGAGAGTTCCGGGATCGCCGCGGTCATGGCTGCCTGGACCGCGAGCTTCAGCACGACCGGGTTCACAGGGCCGCCGCTGTCCTTCCCGCCGCCACCGAGGCCCGCACCGCTTAGTTCGGTCACCCCGGTTGACATCTCCTTCACAGTATCCACCATGCCGGCAAACAGCGTGGCCATGCGCTCGATCGATGTCTGCATACTAGTCAGGACCTCGACGATATCCTGGAGGGTGAGCTCCCTCTCCTCCTGGACGTGAACGTCCGGGGCCTCCTGCGCCACCTGAGGGGTCTCCTGCACGGTTTCCAGGCCTTCCTCTACAACCTCCTCCACGGGATCCTCGGTGGCCATGGCGGCCGCGATCGCTGCTTCCATGGCTGCCATGTCCGGGGCGCCCTGGAATTCCTCTCTGTCGTTCTCATTATCATTAAGCATTTCCTGTCACCTCCTGGTGGTATTTGATCAACAACTCCTTCACCCTGGGCGACTTGTCGAACCTCCGTGCATCCAGGGTCACGATCGATTTCCTGCGGCATCCTCCCCAGTTCAGCACGCAAACAGCCTGGCCCGGTCCCATGGTGTCAAAGACCTCGTCGCGAAGAGGGGACCGTTTGAGGTTCACGGACCACGTCGTGCTGTCCGTCTTGGATTTGTTAAAGTTCATCATTCCAAACAGCCCAGCGAGAGGTCCGGCCATCATGGCGCCAGGGCTTGCACCCATACCTTTGGTCCGGGACGTGGATTTCGAATAGCTGTGCTCCGGCAGCTCGCCCTCTGAGATCAGCTTTTTCATCCACTCCCTGGTTTCCATGTCATCCGTCGAGAGGATGATCCTGGACCGGAAATTGGCCAGGATGGTATCCGCGCTCTCTTTTCCGCCCCATGTCGTCACGAGCTGTGAACGGCTCTGTGATGCCGCGATGAGGCATAGTCTCCCCTCGCGCGAGAGGGCGGATTTTCTGAAAGAAAAGGCATTCGTTGACTCTTGAACCTCGTCCGCGATGAGGACCATGTATCGCTGGTCCTTCGTGCCGATGCGCTTGAGGGCGATATCGTACAGCTGGCGAAACAAGAAATAGCGCAACAGCTTCCCCGGCTTTCCCAGGGTCTCCGGGATATCGACAATAAAGAGGCACTGCTCGCGCACGAGGTCCTCGAGGGAGATGTTCGAACGGTTGAAATTCGACATGGAGGGCATCGAGAACCGCCCAATCCACGCTGAGATGCTGGATATCACGTTCCCACGGGTTTTCTCGGGGACCTCGAGCAGGTTCACGCGGATGGATTCCCGCACTTTCGCCAAGAGCTCCAGCTTCTCCGTGTCCGCGACGGCTGCGTCCTCCGCCAGTTTCAAGGTGGCTTCCACCGCATCGTGGTTCATGAGGATATCGTTGACGGTCCCGAGGTCCCTTTCGACCCCCGCGAGATCCAGGAGGTGCATGGCACTGTAAACGAGGTCCACGGTCATGCTGGCCCAATATTCTCCATCGCCTTGCCCGCCGCCTTCGCCTTTTATTGCGTCCAGGAGGATGCTTGAGGCCTCCTCCGGCGTCATGACCTTCCTGTCAATCGGGTTATATGCCATTTGCCACGCGTCCGGACCGATGACGCGGAACTTGTACCGGGCCCGACGCTCCTCTGGGATCGAGGAGAAGATGGAGTAAATGTCCATCATCGAGCTGCGCTTCGGGTCGATGCAGATCAAGCTCTCGTCCCCCTTTCCGTTCAAGAACGAGGTGATCTGCGCGTTGAGGTGCATGGTTTTGCCACTGCCGGTGCCGCCGAGGATGATCATCGAGGTTGCCAGGTCGTTGAGGGTGATGCTCAACGGGACACCCAACGGAGCCGACATTGCCACGCCCTGTGCCCTCAGGAGGCCGCTCGTGGTACCTATGGGGATCCGCGGGGACCGGTCCCAGGAACAGCGGGCTTTGATGCCTCTGGCAAACGCCACGGCTGCGTTGAGCTCAGCGACGTCGACGTGGCCATGCAAATACATTTCTCCGAGTTTGTCCGTATCGCGCCAGATCTGCGGCCGTGACAGACCCATCCACCAGCTGAAGGCCCTGGAAAGGAGGTCCGTTTTGCTGTATCTCCACCCCTCAAAGACCGACTGCAGGCCGCCTGCGATGAGGCCCCACCCGAGGCCTGACATTGCTTTTTCCGCGTACAGGGAGAGGGTGCTGGTTCCCTCCAGGGCGACGACCTTGTCCTTGATCAGAACGATGAGGAACGCCGCCAGGGCGACACCGAGGATCCTCAACCAGGAAAGATTCATTGCTTTCACGTCCGGGTTGTAGCCGTAGTGACTCCGGAACTTCCGTCTGCCCGCGTCGATCCCGTGGACCCGGCAGAACTCGACGATCTGTTCCTTCTGTGTGTGCAGCCATTCGACCAGGAGATAGCGCACGACCTCGTCTGACTCCTCTTCTACGATCCTACACAAGCGCTCCTGGGCCTGTTTGTCCGGAAAGATATCGGACAATGTGGCCTCCGGCGGGGAGGGCATGGTCCCCGTCATGGCGTATTGTGCGGCCATTTCCCTGAATTTCATTCGTGTCTTATCGAACATCGTTACCTCCCTGATTCCTGGCAGCCTGCGCCTTCCTCAGCATCCAGCCTGCCCTTTCCTTCAACACGAGGACCGTGACGATGATCCCAACGATGACCGCGGGGCCGGCAAGCATGGCCAGGAGGCTGAGCAACCAGATCCGGAACATCGGGAGGGACATTATGATGACCAGCAGAATAGCCGACACCCAGGGCGTCGCGCTGGTCCACGTGAGGTCCTGTTCGCGGATGAGCTGCT
>JAAYAK010000296.1 GCA_012719415.1 Syntrophorhabdus sp. | reverse complement strand
CTCAATGGTAGAATCTCAGCGTACGGGTATGCGGGGCCTCATCCGTCGAGAGAGATCACGAGGATACCCGCGGCATGCCGGGACGTGGAGTACCATGACGAAGAAAATCCTGGGTACGAAATTTGCAGACCAAAAACGCGGTGCCGGCACGGGTTCTACCGCCGACACCGGGGTTGCGGAAAAGATGAAGAAAACGGACAAGCTTGAACAGAGGATCCGCGAACTCGAGGAACGCAACAACGATCTCCTCGCGATGATCGAGAATTCCTACGACGCCATGGCCATAGCCGACGGCGAGAGCCGGCTCCTCCTTCTCAATCCGGCATTCGAGAGGGTCATGGGCATCAAGAGTGCCGAGATCATCGGTCGCAAGATCGGTGAGCTCGTCAAGGAGGGCATCTCGGATACCGGGGCGACGCTCAAGGTACTGGAGACGGGTAAAGCCCAGACGGTCCTCATCAATACGATCGCCGGGAGACAGGTGCTCTCCACGGGCATACCCGTCTTCGACAAGCACGGCAGGATATCCAAGGTCTATTGCAACCTCCGGGACATCACCGAACTCAACCACCTCAAGGAAAAATACAAACAGTCCCAGAAACTCGTATCCAAGTATCTCCTTGAACTCCACGAGGCAAGACGCATGCAGAAGATGCCTTCAGCGTTCGTGGCACACAGCGAACAAATGAAGCAGGTCATCGAAACAGCGTACCGTGTGGCACGGATCGACACGACGGTTCTCATCCTCGGTGAGTCCGGCGTGGGCAAGGACCTCATCGCACGGCTCATCCATGAGGCCTCTCCCCGGATGGAAACGGGCACCTTCGTAAAGATCAACTGCGGCGCCATACCTCCCGACCTCCTGGAATCGGAGCTCTTCGGCCACGAAGCCGGCGCCTTCACGGGTGCCAGAAAAGAGGGAAAGGCGGGATACTTCGAGATAGCCGATAAGGGCACGATCTTTCTCGACGAGATCGGGGACCTGCCCCTGCGCCTGCAGGTGAAGCTCCTTTCCGTCATCCAGGACCAGGAGGTGACGCGCGTGGGGGGCACAAAACCCAAGAAGGTGGACGCGAGGATAATAGCGGCGACAAACAGGGACGTGGAAAAGATGGTGAAAACCGGCAACTTCAGGGAAGACCTCTATTACCGGCTCAACGTCGTGCCCTTCTACATACCGGCCCTCAGGGAGCGGCGGGAAGAGATACCCTTTCTGATCAAACACTATCTCAATGAGTTCAACAACAGGTACAGTCTGAAGGTGAAACTGACCCAGGAGGTCGTCGAACTGTTGACCGCCTACAGATGGCCCGGCAACGTCCGCGAACTGGCGAACCTCGTGGAACAGCTCGTCGTGCTCGCCAACGAGGAGCTTGTCACGGTTGACCATCTTCCGAAAAGATTCAGCATCACGGACCGGAACGATCTTGCTGAAACGCGCGAGTTGAGGCCCCTTGAAGAGTCTGTGAGGGAGTTCGAGATAAAACTGATCAGGACCGCCCTCGATCAGTCAAAGTCCAATGAGGAAGCGGCCCATAAGCTCGGGATCAGTCTCTCCACCCTGGCACGACGCCTCAGGCAATTCAAAACTGACAGTCATTCCTGACACCACGCCGGAATCCCATGATCATTGGGCAAAACAGACCTGTTCCCCGGGTTGCCATGTCAGATATGACATGTTTTCGGGCATTTACCGGTTCACCGTGTATCCCTTATTCGCTATCAAACTGAAATAAAGAGATTTTCCATGCTGGCATCCAACTTGCATTCTCCTAATTCCGGAAACCAATACTTCAAGGGGGTACGGAATGAAAAAACTGGTTTTTTCCCTATTTGTTCTCATGGTCTTTGTCGCCCTGGTGGCTGCCGGTCCCGCATGGTCGAAAGAGCCCATCAAGATCGGCGGCATCTTTTCCCTGACGGGCTACCTGTCCTGGCTCGGGGAATACAAGAAGAAGGCCGCGGAGCTCAAGGTCGAGATGATCAATCAGGCCGGCGGAGTCAACGGCCACCAACTGGTCCTCATATCCTACGACGATAATTCTTCTCCCGAGCAGGCATCCAAAGTGGCCCAGAGGCTCATATCCAAGGACCAGGTTGTCGCCATGGCAGGGACAGCCTCCGTTCCGCTCTCCGGTGCCGTGGCATCCATGGCGAACAGGTACAAGATACCTACCATCATTAACTCCGGCTACGCCGTGGACACGAGCAAGGATCCCTATCTCTTCAACACATCCCACAAGACCGACTTCGCCGTCATCACCGCTTACAAGGTGTTCCAGAAGAAAGGCATCAAGAAGCTGGCGCTGCTCATGCCCATAGGCCCTCTCGGCGAGATCGGCGGAACGGCCGCCCGGAAATATGCGGCCGAGTATGGGGTCACCATCGTGGGCGAGGAAAAGTTCGACGTTAAGGCCGCCGATGTCACCGCTCAACTGGCGAAGATACGCAACATGAACCCGCAGGCCATATTTTCCTTCGTCACCGGTGAACCGGCAGCCCTCATAGGCAGGAACATGGACCAGCTCAGCTTCAAGGTCCCCCTCCTCGTCTCGCATGGAAACGCGAACCCGGGGTTCCTGAAACTCGTCTCCAACGTGCGCACGCAGATGCTCGTCCCGTCCGGAAAGGTCATGAAGCCCGAGGCGCTGCCCGCTAGCGACCCCACCAAAAAGGTCATCGTTGAGTTCAACAAGAAACATATCGCGAAGTATAAGGAACCGGCAAACTACTTCTCCGCGGAACTGGCCGACGCCATCGATCTCATCGCCGAGGGGTTGCGCACCTCAGGTGGCACCGATCCCGTGAAGCTTCGCGACGCCATCGAGAATATCAAGAACTTCGTCGCAATGCAGGGCGTTTACACGTTCACTCCCAAGGACCATCACGGCACCAGGCCGGACGACATGATCCTTCTTACCGTCAAGGCCGGGAAATGGGAAGTGCCTAAGTAAATGAAAGAGAGAACCCGCAGGGACCGATAAGGAGAGACCCGTGAGCGACATATCCCACCTCGTCCAGTTCCTCTTCAGCGGCATAACCGTGGGCAGTGTCTACGCGCTGATCGCCGTGAGCCTGGTCATCGTCTACAAGGTGTCCCAGCTCATCTGCTTCGCGCAGGGAGAGTTCTTCGTCTTCGGAGCGCTTACCATGACCACCCTTGTTTCGAAGGGGGTCCCGGTCCCTCTCGCCTTCTTCCTCTCGATCATCATAGCAATGGTCCTGGGAGCACTCATCCAGCAGGTCCTGATCCGGCCGATGAAGAACACCTCGGTCGGCGCGCTCATCGTCATGACCATTGCCATATCCCTTGCGCTGAGGGGTCTCGCGCTGCTCATATGGGGGAGGGAATCACATGTCCTCCCCCCTTTTTCCCGGGGAGAACCCATCCAGGTGCTCGGCGCCGCGCTGCAACTGCAGATACTCTGGATCGTCGGAATAACGGCGGTGGTTCTTCTCCTCATATGGTTCTTCTTTGAAAA
The DNA here is from genome assembly GCA_012719415.1 of Syntrophorhabdus sp. NCBI lineage: Bacteria > Pseudomonadati > Thermodesulfobacteriota > Syntrophorhabdia > Syntrophorhabdales > Syntrophorhabdaceae > Syntrophorhabdus > Syntrophorhabdus sp. The sequence continues at coordinate 1,598 of JAAYAK010000296.1, read as the reverse complement.
GACCCCCGCGGGCATAGCCATGCGCGCCTGCGCGGAAAACCCCTACGGCGCGAGCCTGATGGGCATCAACACCCAGAGAACCACCCTGTTCGCCTGGGCCTGGGGTTCCGGCATCGGCGCGCTCGCGGGCATGGCCGTCGCTCCCATGCTGTTCACCCAGTACACAAGCGGGATCATGCCCATGGTGAAGGGCTTCATTGCCATGTCCATAGGGGGCCTCGGGAGCATCGTCGGGTCCGTCATAGCGGGGTTGCTCCTCGGCCTTGTGGAGTCATACACGATAGGCCTGATATCGTCAAAGTTCTCCGACACCATTGTCTTCGCCCTGCTCATGGCGGTGCTGGTGTTCAGACCCAACGGCCTCTTCAGCAGGTCCTAGGAAGGTGCGATGAACGCGTTGAAACGTTACTGGTGGCTGATACTGCTGGCTGCGATAGCCGTCTATCCCGTCATCGGAAAACCGTCGCCTTACAGGAGCGGGCTCCTCATCTTCGCGGGGATCTACATCATCCTCGCCGTCGGTCTTGACCTGCTCATGGGCTACACGGGACAGATATCGGTGGGCCACGCGGCCTTCTTCGCCGTAGGCGCCTACACCTCGGGGATCCTCACGGCGAAATACGGTTTTTCACCCGCGGCCGCGATGGGCGTCGGCGTTGTCTTCAGCGCGACGCTCGCGTTCCTCACGGGTCGCCCGGTGCTCGCGCTGAAAGAATACTATCTCGCGATGGCCACCCTAGCCTTCAACGAGATCGTGGTCACTCTCATCATCGGTTTTGAAGGGTTGACCGGCGGCGCATCGGGCCTTCGCGACATACCTCCCTTCACCATCTTCGGCTTCTCGCTCCTCAACCATCTTCATTATTACTACTTTGTCTGGACCGTCGTGGTCCTCGTCATCGCCAGCAGCATCGCCGTGGTCCGGTCCCCCTTCGGGCGGGCCCTCATTGCCATCCATTCCGATGAGCAGGCCGCGCGGTCTTTCGGTGTGGACTGCGCGAAGTACAAAACCCGCGCCTACATGCTCGCCGCCGTCTACGCTTCGATAGCAGGGTCCCTCTTCGCGCACTACATGGGCTTTATCGCCCCTGACGACTTCGGCATACTGACCTCGATAAACCTGCTTGTCATGCTCTTTCTCGGCGGCATCGGGACGATATTCGGTCCCGCCCTGGGGGCCCTCTTCCTCAAGCTGCTGCCGGAGATCACCTATCAATTCCAGGATTACGAGCTCCTCATCAACGGGATCATCCTTATCGTGGTGCTCGTGTTCTTCCCCAAGGGCCTCTTTGGAATATTCACGGCCCTCAAGAACAAGATCGTTCCACAGATGGACAAATGATGGATAAGAACGGACACATACTGACTATCAGCAGCGTGACCAAGACTTTCGAGGGGGTCAGGGCCCTCGACGACGTGAGCTTCAACGTCCGATCGGGCGATATCAAGGCACTCATCGGCCCCAACGGCGCCGGCAAGACAACCCTCCTCAATGCCGTCAGCGGGCTGAACCCCCCGACGCACGGCTCCGTCCTTTTTGAGGGCCGTGATGTCGTCGGATTGAGGACCGACCAGATCGCCTCGCTGGGCATGTCCCG
>JAAYAK010000295.1 GCA_012719415.1 Syntrophorhabdus sp. | reverse complement strand
CGAGGATGTTTCCTGCTGGAACACGAGTCCCCTCGATTACGGGCAGTCCCCCGAGGATTTCCGGGTCGGATACTATGCGCGACCTTGTTTCGGCAAGGGTCATTGGAACACCTCCCATCTGTCTATAATGTATCACACGCTGATATATGGCAATGTTTTCAAAATTCCTACGACGGCGAAACAACATCCCTGCTTGCTTCACCGCACTTTCCGCAAGGTTTTGCCAGCGCAGTGGATATGGGTGGGACACCATTGATGTGCGATGAAAATGCGATTTTCAAAGAGGCCGGCCCGCTTTGTCCCATTCGACGGCAACTTCGATGCCATCGAGAGGCAGCGAGGGGTAATGCCGGAAGATCTCAAATCTGGTCGTCCCGGCCTTCACCTCGGCAAGTATATGCCCGGCGGGGACACTGGTCCCTTCAAACACTGGAGTCCCCCCGAGAATCCTTGGGTTGCATACAATCTTTGTCTTTTTCTGGGTGGCCATGGCGCGCCTCCGTAACGATTGGCTGTTTGCCTAATATATCACATTGTCACGATATACTAGGCAAACATGATTGTTACATCGAGGGGCAGGGCGAGTCCGACCGACACGCTATAGAGACAAGAAAGGGAACATGGTATCCATTCTCTCGTTCGAGACTGTAAAGACCCGCGCAGCATGCTTTGTGTAAGCCATTCCTTTTACAGAAATTAAGGTAGATGGTATCCTTAATGATCATGCATGCTATGCTTGACGACGGCAGGGAGCATCTCCTTGACAGGGAGCGCACCGGACTCCGTGAGCAACTTGATCTTTTCAAACAGGACAAGGACAAGCCTGAGGGTGACCACCACCTGATGACCGCGGCAGAGACGATCCGCCGCATCTATTACGACATGGAGGGTATCCTCAGGGACCTCGATGATGCATTTGGCCAGCAGCGAGTTCTGGGGCGGATATCGACGATATACATGGATGCGCTCCGGGATTATTGCCTCACCCCGGCACGCACGTGGGAGACAGAGCGTGACAGGATCATCGGATTCTCATCGCTTGCCCTGCGGCTGCCCGATCGGCTCAGGAGAGACGTGGACCGGCTCGTGAAGAGAACGGACATGAGGGCCCCGGAGCTTCGCAGGGGCGCTAATGAGACAATCCATGACAGGATTGTCCCCATCAAAGCCGTGCTTGAGAGGTTACGGGCAGAGAACAGAGTCCTGGTCGCCGTTCTCTATGGTCCATACTCGGAGGGAGTGCCGCGTGGCCGGCCCAGCATCGATATCGGCATCTGCATGAACGCAGACGATGAGGCGGAGCGGATGCGCATTGTCGGCAGCATACGTGCGGCCGTGAAGGACGACACGCATGTTTCGATCCTCCATCTCAACGACAGGGACGAGTCGCCCTTTGTGGTTCAGGAGGCTCTTGCGGGGATCCACCTAGTGGAGCCTGATATGGACGCGCTCTATGACACATACGGATGGGCGTCAGACGAGGCGGAGTCGATGCGTTTCGACAAAGAGGGGGACGAGAGAATGAAGGAAGCACAGGACATGATGGAGCTCATGAGGAGGAAGCTACGGTCATATCGTGTCAACTACACCGCAGGGAATTTCCCCGAGTGCGTGTCTTTACTCTTTTTTGTATTGGAGGCCCTCTGCAGGTATGTCCTTGCCGACAAAGGCTATCGCGCGTACTCGCACCGCGAGGTGCGGGAGTTGATGGCGAGGCATTTCATCACCACCGGCGAGGTGGACAGGATCGTATACGACCATCTCTTTGAGCTCTATCATCGGCGGCGGGACGCGGATTTCAGTGCGGCGACCTTCGGCAAGAACGAGGTGGATCAGTACGGGCAGAGAGTGCGTGACAGCGTTGAGCTCTTGAGAGATCATGTTGACGAGGCGGACAGGGAGGAACTGCTGTCGTTGCTGGCTGTCTCTGACGGTCCCGGATTACTGAAAAATAGGTGAAGCGTCAACTGAAGCGACTACTGAAGTGCGTTTTCAGATAAAGTAATAATATTAGTTATGTCCAAGACACTTTGTACGCGAGAAATTTTCTGTTTTCAGAGCTAGTATGGAGTCATAACAGCTTCAGCCTGAACCCGGGAATATCAATCATCACTGCCTGGAGAATCGCCTCTGTCTGCCCAGGATTAACACAGAGAGTGTCTCCGATCCTGTCCAAGATCTTTCCGGAGGCCTTGGGTGATTCATGGATGTGTCCGGACAGGACAAGCGGAGGTTGACGCTGTTCAATGAAGCGGCGTACCGCCATGCTTCCGATGTGCTGTCCGTTGTAGAGCACGTCCAAGGTCGTGTTCCAGGGCGGGTCGTGGAGCACGTAAAGAGTCCTCTTCGGGTCTGACATCCGGGCGAGTTGCTCGAGGTCCTCCTCCATCGTGGGATGAGAACTGAACCACTCCTGCTCATCAATGTCGATGAGTCCGTCCAGTCTGCTGACGACTGGTTTGTAAGGACCGGGTTGGAGGATCTTCTGCCGGTCATCGTACCGTTCCCAATCCTTGCACGAAAACGGGGTGGGACGGACGCAGCTGTAGCCGGCGATATTGAGGTCCTCTGTGAGGCGATGCGTCCGCATGTGG
>JAAYAK010000294.1 GCA_012719415.1 Syntrophorhabdus sp. | reverse complement strand
TCCAATCCGACCACCGGTTATGATGTAATCCGACCACCCCGTCAACCGGAAAAGAACGCTGGATAACTTTACGAAGTGCTATTACGCTTCTCCCAAAATAACATGACGAGAGGAGCGTCTATGGCGAGAAGGAGATTATTGGTTGTGATAACCTAAAACTGACCCACCCAAGGGGCAAATGATCATCGAAAAATGACCCACCCCCGGAACGATCTCTGGTAAGTTGGTCTGACAAGACCGACTGTACCGGAGGGAAAGGGTGATAACGATGGATCAGTACGAGTACATCAGGACGGCGCACCGGGTTTACGGCAAAAGCATCCGGCAGATACAGAAGGAGACGGGCCATTCCCGGGTGACGATCAGGAAGATCCTTGAGGGTGAGTTCCCCGAGTATAAACGGCGATCGGTACAGGCATACCCCGTTCTCGGGAAGCACCGGGACACGATAGAGCGCTGGCTCAAGGAAGACCGTGAGATCCCGAAAAAACAGCGCCACACCGCCCGCAGGATCTACACGCGCCTCGTCGAGGAGGAAGGATACACCGGAAGCGAGGTGACCGTGCGCCGGTACGTCCGCCAGGTGAAGGCAAAAGAAGGGATGGACACGTCCCGCGCATATCTCATCCTCGAACCCGAGTGCGGACGGGAGGCGGAGGTCGACTGGGGAGAGGCCGTCGCCATGGTCAGGGGGATACGGACACCGTTCCACTTCTTCTGCATGCGCCCCAGGTTCTCCGGCAGGCCCTTCGTACGCGCCTATCCCTGCGAGAGGCAGCAGGCCTTCTTCGATGCCCACGTGCATGCCTTCGACTTCTTCGGCGGGGTCTTCCCCGTCCTCGTGTATGACAACCTGAGAAGCGCCGTCGAGAAGGTCCTGACCGGCCGGAACCGCATCGAACAGGACGCCTTCCGCAGGTTAAGGTCCTACTATAATTTTGAGGCCCGCTTCTGCAACCCGGGATCCGCCAATGAGAAGGGCGGGGTGGAAGGCGTCATCGGGTATGTGCGGCGCAACTTCCTCGTTCCCGTCCCCGTCGTTGACAGCTTCGAGGAGCTCAACGCGCACCTTCTGCGCTCCTGCCTTCGCCACGGCTCCCACCGGATTGCCGGGCGCACGGAGAACATCGGGAGCCTCTTTGAAAGAGAGAAGGAATGTCTTGTCCCTCTTCCCGCCGTACCGCTTGCCAATATCGCCCTTCTTGAAACGAGCGTCGACAAGTACTCGACCGTCGTCGTCGACAAGAACCGCTACTCCGTACCGGTCTCGTATGCCCGGTTAAAGGTCAGGGTAGAGCTATCCATCGACGGGGTCGACATCTTCCATGACGGTGGAAGGATAGCACGCCACGAGAGGCTCTTCGGGAACAACAAGTGGCAGCTCGATCCCCAGCATTACCTGGAACTGGTAAGACGCAAGCCCGGCGCCTTCGACAGCGCCCTTGTCATCCGAAGGTGGCGTGAAGAGTGGCCGGCGTGTCTCGAGAAGCTCCTCGCACGGTTCAGGCAGAAGCAGGGGGACACACCGGGGATAAAGGACTTTATATCCGTGCTCATGCTCTACAGGGACTACCCGCCTGAAGACATCGAGGCCGTGGTGGAGCTTGCCCTCGAGAACTCTGTCTCCGCAAGCGACGGGATACGACACATGCTCGTCTACTCCGGTCCGGAAGAGCATTTTGAGCCCCTTGTGGGCTGGCCGGCGACGCCCGTGCCGGACATGACCCCGTACGCCGACCTGGGGGTGATACGATGAGGCCGGCGACGGAGGCGCTTCTCACGGAATATCTCAAACAGCTCAAGCTCACCGCCATCCTGAGGGTCTATGCAGCCCGGGCACGCGAGGCCCGGAACACGGGTTCGGACTATGAGGACTATTTGCTGTCGCTCATGGAATCTGAGCTCGAGGCCCGTGCCGACAACCGCCTGAAACGGCGGATCAGGGATGCGCGGTTCCCGGTCATGAAGACCATGGAAGGCTTCAGTTTTGAGGAAGCCGAAGGTCTCGACAAAAGATTGGTGCGGGAGATGGCGGAGGGAACGTATATCAAGGAGAAAAGGAACATCATCTTTGTCGGGAAGACGGGCACCGGCAAGACCCATCTTGCGACGGCCCTGGGACTCGAGGCATGCCGCCAGGGGGTCCGCACCCGGTTCGTGACCGGGGCAGGTCTCGTCAACGAGCTCATAGAGGCCCGAAGTGAACGCGCCGTCGGCAGGATAATCCAGAAGATGTCGCGGTTCGGCCTCCTTATCCTCGACGAGCTTGGGTATGTCCCCTTCTCCCGTGAGGGATCGCAGCTTCTCTTCCAGCTCCTGGCGGAGAGGTACGAGAGGGCCTCCGTGATCATAACGACGAATCTTGGCTTCGCCGACTGGACACAGCTGTTCGGGGATCCGACCCTGACGGCGGCGCTTCTCGACAGGCTGACGCACAAGGCGCATATCGTTATGTGCAACTGGGACAGCTACAGACTGAAGGAGAGTCTGAAGAAGAAATCCCCGGTGAACAGGGACAAGGCATGAGAGATATATTTTTTTAACTAAAGCAGGGGTGGGTCATTTTTGCGTGATCACAGTGGGTCATTTTTAGGTTGTCATTGCCAATTATCCATGAGAAAGATCGGGGAAGTGCTGCGGCTTACCCACGAGAGCGGCCTGTCGACGGGGCAGGTCGCACAGAACTGCGGCATCGGGCGGACCACCGTCAAGGACTACCTGTCCCGGGCGAGGAAGGCGGGACTTGCCTGGCCCCTGCCGGCCGGTCTTGACGATGACGCCGTCGAGAGGCTCCTCTTCCCGTCCGAGAGGTCGCTCACGGAAGAGATGAGGGGAATGCCGCCCTTTGAGTATCTCCACCGGGAGATGAAGAAGAAGCACGTCACCATGCAGCTCCTCTGGCAGGAATACAGGGAGAAGAACCCCGACGGCTACCAGTACAGCCAGTTCTGTCTGCGCTACCGGGCCTGGAAGAAGACCCTCGACGT
>JAAYAK010000293.1 GCA_012719415.1 Syntrophorhabdus sp. | reverse complement strand
TCTTGAAAGATATGTCTCTTGCCATGTTGTTGACCTCCTCCTCCGTGCGATTGTGGATCCTACCCCGCCCCCGTCACACGTGGCAAGATTATACCAGTTTTGGCATTTGCATGAAAGAAGTTAAGCGTTTGGTGTGCTCTAAACGTAAATGTCGATATTGGATCCCACGAAGGGCGAGGCGGAGGACGAAGAGGCCTCGGTGATGCGCTCTATGTTCTTTGCAGCCTCCGCGATGACCTGTGCAACCGCCGCCTCGGCCTCGATCCGACTCTTTGCGAGGGACATTGCGGCCTCATTGCGGGTCATGACGTAGCTCATGAGGGAAGAAACAGGGTCGATCATATCATCCTCCTGAGACTTTATCGGTGGATGGGGGGGAAACTTAAGGGGATAATAAAAGAAGGTTCAAGGGTTCAAGAGTTCAAAGGTTCAAGAGTAAAAGAAAAAGGCACCGGATACCTTCGGCCGGTGGGCGAATTGCGTTGACAGCCGAACCCCCCTTCGCGATCTTTCCCTTGAACTCTTGAACCCTTGAAATCTTGAACTCTTGAACTCTTGTTGACCTTGACACCTTCCCGAAACCATAGTATACATTCATACAGTTCATATCTGAACAATAAGGAGGGTCCTCCATGGGACTTGCGGAGGAGTTGGGGCTCGGACGGCCTATCGAGACGGTTGAACATGAAAGCCTGTTGAATATCATCTATACCGGCACCATGATCGCCAGAGCCGCCTTCAGGTATTTCCAGGGACACAGGCTTACCGACGCTCAGTTCAATGTCCTTGTCCAGCTCAAGTACAGCGATGAGAAGGCCCTCTCCCAGGCAGAGCTTGGAAGGCGGCTTGTCGTCAACAAGGCCGACATGACGGGGATCGTCGACAGGCTGGAGAGAGCGGGTCTCGTGGAGCGCTCTGTCCACCCCAATGACCGTCGCGTGAACCTGGTGAGAATGACGGCGGAAGGCGAGAAGGTCGTCAATGGTCTGGAGCCGGGATACCTCAAGGGGGTGGGGCTCCTGATGTCCGGGATATCCCGGGCGGATCTGATGCGCCTCAACAGGACGTTGGAAAAGGTCCGCAGCAACGCGAAACAGAGACTGATACCGGACGGGGGGCGGGAGGGAGGATGAAAGGGAAACGCGGTCTCCTGAGGGCGCTCTTTGAAAAGAGTGCGAGGGCGATATTCAAGATCTATCTGAAGGTCGTCCACAGGATCAGGATAGAGGGAGTTGACAGGCTTCCCCGTGCTTTCGACAAACTCATGGTCGTATCGAACCATGCCAGCCTGCTCGACGGCATCATCCTGTGGACGTACATCGACGTGGACCTCCGGATACTTGTCAATCGGGGCAGGGCGCGGGAGCTGCTGCTCAGGCCCTTCATGCAGAACAGGTACACTGTGCAGATCGACACCATGAACCCTTATTCCCTGAAGGGTGTCATCGAGGAGGTGAACCGGGGCACGGCACTCCTTGTCTTTCCCGAAGGACGTATCACGAGGACGGGGAACCTGATGAAGATCTACGAGGGCGCCGGTTTCGTCGCGTACAAGACGGGCGCGAGGATCCTGCCCGTGCATCTCGGCGGTACCTACGATACCATCTTTGCGAAGAAGCACCCGGGAAGGAAGATATTCGCCCCGATAACACTGACCATAGGTGAGATACGTCCTCCCATCGACCTCGAGCGGTTTCAGCCCCACGACAGGAAACGTGAAGCGGCGCGGGCCATCTACGGGATGCTCTGCGAGATGTTCTACGAGGCCCGTTACAGGCCTTCGACGCTTGGCCGCGAGTTCATCCGCGCATGCAGGAAGAGAGGTTCGAAGCCGCTCTTCAAGGATGCGACGGGCGTCGACGTCAGCTGCCGCAAGGCTCTTATCGGGGGGCTTATCCTGGGGGAGAAGCTTTCCCGCCACGAAGGCGCCAACGTGGGAGTGCTCCTGCCGAACCTTGTCGCCACGGCGCTTGTCATCTACGGGCTCCTGGTGTTCCGGAAGGTACCCGTTCTCCTCAACTACTCCGGCGGCTCGCGGGCCTTGCGGCATGCCATGGAACTAGCCGGCCTTGGGGTCGTCGTCACGTCCCGGGCATTTCTCGACCGTGTGAAGATCGACCCCGGCATTTTCGAAGGCGTCCGCATCGTCTATCTCGAGGACGTGAAGGCTTCCATTGGCGCGGGCGACAAGCTCAGGGCAGTCTTAAGGGCGGTCTTCCCAGGCGGACTTGCCCGCGTGTCGGAGGGAGAGCACAGGGGGCCCGCCGCCATTCTCTTCACATCGGGTTCGGAAGGTTTACCGAAGGGGGTGCTCCTGTCTCATGAGAACATCATAGCCAACATATGGCAGGCACTCTCCCGCGTCGACGTGGGGGAAGGGGACTATTTCCTCAATGCCCTGCCCATATTCCACAGTTTCGGTCTCACGATCGGGGTCTTCCTGCCGCTGATTGCCGGTGCCCGCTCTTTCCTGTACGTGAGTCCGCTGCACTACAGGATCGTGCCCGAGATCGCCTATGAAGAGGGCTGTACCGTCATCATGGGGACGAACGTCTTTCTGAGCGGCTACGCCCGGAGGGCCCATCCCTACGATTTCCACACCATGCGCTACGTGTTCTGCGGAGCGGAGGCGTTGAGCGAGGCCGTTTTTGAACACTACGCGAAGGTCTTCGGCGTGCGGGTGATGTCCGGCTATGGTGCCACGGAGTGCGCCCCCATCATCTGCATGAACAGCTCCCTGGAGAACAAGCACGGCAGCGTGGGCAGGGTGCTCCCCGGTATCGAGTACAAGGTGATGCCTGTGGGCGGCATAGACCCGAAAGGGGGACACGTGGGCCGTCTCTTCGTGAAGGGCCGGAATGTCATGATGGGGTATCTTGACAATGAGGCCGCGAACCACAAGTATCTCGTGGAGGACGGGGGCTGGTACGACACAGGCGACATAGTGGAGGTCGACGACAGCGGTTTCGTGACCATAGTGGGGCGATTGAAGCGTTTTTCCAAGATCAGCGGCGAGATGATATCCCTTTCCGCCATCGAAGAGGCCCTTGCCGGCATATTCGGCGAGCGAAGGGAACTTGCCGTCATGGCCGTTGCCGATGAGCGCAAGGGAGAGAAGCTTGTCCTCGTGACGAATGCCAGGGACGCGGACCTGAAGAAGGTCCGTGATGTCCTGCGTGAAAAAGGTCATTCCGACCTGACCTTCCCCCGCGAGATCATCTACGTGAAGGAACTGCCGAAACTGGGCACGGGCAAGCCGGATTATGTGAAACTGAAGGAAAT
>JAAYAK010000292.1 GCA_012719415.1 Syntrophorhabdus sp. | reverse complement strand
TGGCCGAGTAGACACTGTCTTTCAGTTCTTTCGCTGTTTCGAGAAACTCGCCCAGCTTTTCGAGGACGATCTCCAGAACACCACCCGTTTCACCGGCCCGGACCATATTCACGTAAAGCCTGGGAAAAACCCTGGGATGTTTTTTCAGGGCATCGGAAAAGGAACTCCCTTCCCGTATGAGTTTCAGAACGGAATTGACCACCTCCTGCATCTGCCTGCCTTCAGAGACCCCGGCCAGGATGTTGAGGCTCCGGTCGAGGGGAAGGCCCGCGCCGATAAGCGCCGACAACTCGGCAGTGAAGGTGAGAAGATCGCCCTTCGATGAGTGCAGTGAAATGCCCTTTTTGAGAACCCCCTTTCTCGGTGACGAAACCTTCAAAGGTATGGCGCCCGAGTCCTTGATCCTCGTGAGGGCCATGCCCTCATCGGGCGCCTCGATGGTGCCTTCGATGATGCCGCCTTCAAGGGTTGTCGCCTTGTACGAATATACTCCCAATTAATCCTCCCTCGTGACCCGAAAGACCTCGTCAAGGGTGGTCACACCCATACGGATCTTCTCCATTCCGTCCTCGAGAAGCGTCTTCATGCCCGACCTTCTCGCCTGCGCCCTGATCTCTCCCTCGTCTGCACCCTTCAACGTCAGCCTTCTCAGCTCTTCATCGATAATGAGAAGCTCGAAGAGCCCCGAGCGCCCGAAGAACCCCGTATGCCCGCAGGCCTCGCAGCCCGCTCCCCGCCAGATGGGCACGCCGCTGCCCATGCCGAGGGCCATGAGTTCCTCCACGTCGTCGGATACGCCTGCCTGACGCCTGCAATCGGGGCAGATCATCCTCACGAGCCTCTGCGCGAGGATGCCCCGGACCGTGGATGACAGGAGAAAGCTCTCCACGCCCATGTCAAGAAGACGTGTGATTGCGCTCGGTGCGTCGTTTGTGTGAAGGGTGGAGAATACAAGATGCCCTGTCAGCGCCGACTGGATGGCTATCTGAGCAGTCTCCAGGTCCCTGATTTCGCCTATCATGATGATGTCCGGGTCCTGCCTGACGATGTGGCGCAATGTGCTGTTAAAATCGAGCCCGATCTGGGGCTTCACCTGGATCTGGTTGACGCCTTTCAACTGATATTCCACCGGATCTTCCACGGTGATGATCTTGTTGTGAGGCGAATTTATCTTGTCGAGTGCCCCGTAAAGGGTCGTTGTCTTGCCGCTGCCCGTGGGCCCCGTCACAAGGATGATGCCGTTCGGCTTCGTTATGAGCTTGTCGAGGGAAATAAGCATGGCCTGCGAAAAACCCAGTCTGTCAAGGTCAATGACGATGCTTTCCCTGTCGAGCAGCCTCATGACGATGCTCTCTCCGTTCACGATGGGGATGGTGGAAACCCTGATGGCGATCTCTTTCTCGCCCACACGCAGCCGTATCCTTCCGTCCTGGGGAAGCCTGCGCTCGGCAATGTTGAGCCTGGCCATGATCTTTATGCGCGAGACGATGGCCGCCTGAAGTCTCTTCGGTGTCGATTCCACGTCATTGAGGACGCCGTCTATGCGGTAGCGGATCTTCATCTCGTCTTCGAAAGGCTCGATATGGATGTCGCTCGCCCTTAACTCCACGGCACGGGTGATGAAGAGGTTCACGAGCCTGATGATGGGTGCTTCCGACGCAAG
>JAAYAK010000291.1 GCA_012719415.1 Syntrophorhabdus sp. | reverse complement strand
TGGCCGAGTAGACACTGTCTTTCAGTTCTTTCGCTGTTTCGAGAAACTCGCCCAGCTTTTCGAGGACGATCTCCAGAACACCACCCGTTTCACCGGCCCGGACCATATTCACGTAAAGCCTGGGAAAGACCCTGGGATGCTTTTTCAGGGCATCGGAAAAGGAACTCCCTTCGCGTATGAGTCTCAGAACGGAATTGACCACCTCCTGCATCTGTCTGCCTTCGGAGACCCCGGCCAGGATGTTGAGACTCCGATCGAGGGGAAGGCCCGCGCCGATAAGCGCCGACAGCTCGGCGGTGAAGGTGAGAAGGTCACCCTTCGATGAGTGCAGCGACACGCCCTTTTTGAGGACCCCCTTTCCCGGTGACGAAACCTTCAAAGGGATGGCGCCCGAGTCCTTGATCCTCTCCAAGGCCAGGTTTTCATCGGGCGCCTCGACGGTGCCTTCGATGATGGCGCCTTCAAGAGTTGTCGCCTTGTACGAATACACTCCCAATCAATCCTCCCTCGTGACCCGAAAAACCTCATCAAGCGTGGTCACACCCATGCGGATCTTCTCCATCCCGTCTTCGAGAAGCGTCTTCATGCCCGACCTTCTCGCCTGGGCCCTGATCTCTCCCTCGTCGGCGCCCTTCAACGTCAACCGCCTCAGATCTTCATCGACAACGAGAAGCTCGAAGAGTCCCGAGCGACCGAAGAATCCCGTATGTCCGCAGGCCTCGCAGCCTGCTCCCCGCCAGACGGGCACACCGCCACCCATGCCGAGGGCCATGAGTTCCTCGACGTCGTCGGATACGCCTGTCTGGCGCCTGCAATCGGGGCAGATCATCCTCACGAGCCTCTGCGCGAGGATGCCCCGGACCGTGGACGATAGAAGAAAGCTCTCCACACCCATATCAAGAAGGCGTGTGATCGCGCTCGGCGCGTCGTTCGTGTGAAGCGTCGAGAATACGAGATGCCCCGTCAGTGCCGACTGGATGGCTATCTGAGCGGTCTCCAGGTCCCGAATCTCGCCTATCATGATGATGTCCGGGTCCTGTCTGACGATGTGGCGCAACGTGCTGTTAAAATCGAGCCCGATCTGGGGCTTCACCTGGATCTGGTTGACACCTTTCAGCTGATACTCGACGGGGTCTTCCACGGTGATGATCTTCTTCTCCGGCGAGTTTATCTTGTCGAGCGCCCCGTAGAGGGTCGTTGTCTTGCCGCTGCCCGTCGGCCCCGTCACAAGGATGATACCGTTGGGCTTCGTGATGAGCCTATCGAGGGACATGAGCATGGCCTGTGAAAAACCCAATCTGGCAAGGTCAATGACGATGCTCTCCCTGTCGAGCAACCTCATGACGATGCTCTCCCCATTCACGATGGGGATGGTGGAAACCCTGATGGCGATCTCCTTCTCGCCCACACGCAGCCGTATCCTTCCGTCCTGGGGAAGCCTGCGCTCGGCAATGTTGAGCCTGGCCATGATCTTGATGCGCGAGACGATGGCCGCCTGAAGTCTCTTCGGTGTGGATTCCACGTCATTGAGGACACCGTCTATGCGGTAGCGGATCTTCATCTCGTCTTCGAAAGGCTCGATATGGATGTCGCTCGCCCTTAACTCCACGGCACGGGTGATGAAGAGGTTCACTAGCCTGATGATGGGTGCTTCCGACGCAAGGTCCTTGAGGTGGCCTACATCCTCCTCTTCCTCATCACGTATGAACTCGTAGCCCTCCCGTTCATCGATCCCCTCTATGATCTTGTCGAGGTTCTGCTGGTCCTTGCTGTAGAACCGGGAGATGTGCTCGTCGATGACAGCTGGGTCCCCGGTATGGACGAGGACGTCACTTGCGGTGGCCGCCCTCAGCGCGTCGACAAGTTCCCGCCTGGAAGGATCGGCCATGATGATCTTGAGCGTACCATCCTTCCACTCGAAGGGGATGATCTTGTTCTCCCTGATGAAACGCGTCGCTATGCCGTCCATGACAAGAGGCACCCTGGGAAACTCCTCCGGAGAGAGATGTATTATCGTCTTGCCGTTCACGACTCTCCTCCGCTTCGCGTCGCCGCCTTGGCCGCGGGTTCCTCTCCTGCCGCCCGGGGCGCAGGTTCTTTTCCTGCCGGGCTGTCCTGAGACCGGGCAGGTTCGGGTTCTTTCCCATCTTTGTCCTGCGCCTTCTCAACCGATGTCTTCGGGGCTTGCTGAGGCTGGACCTGTTTTTCCGCTTTCCGGTTCCCGTTGGGCTGGACCTTGATGTCATTCTGTGCCATCGGGGCCTTCGTGTGCATCGCCTCGTGTTCCTTTGTTCCTTGTCCTTCCTTTATCTCTCGCGCGGGCCTGGTCCCGGGTTGCTTCTGCGTCTTGTTCTTTTTTGTGTCTTCCTGGACAGAGACCTGGGGCTTCTCCTTATCTTCGCTGACCCGCGGCGGCTTTGTCGCCTGCCCTTCCGATCCGGCGTTCTTGCTTTGCGGACCCTTCCCGGTCTCGCCGGCATCATTCTTCCCGTCCTTCTCCTGCCGGGGGATGTCGCGGATAAGCTCTTCCTTCTTCAGCTTTCCCTTGCCTGTCTTCGTTATATCGTCAACATAGGAAGATGTGGCCTTCCGGGCATCGTGCTGGTTCTTGATGACCCGCGGGGTGAGGAGTATGATCAGCTCCTTGCGGTGATTTTCGTCCGTAGTACTGCCGAAGAGATATCCGAGAAGCGGTATCTTGCTGAGGTACGGAATGCCCGATCGCGCCGCAGATACGTCCTCCCTGATAAGCCCTCCGATGAGGATCGTCTGGCCGTCCTGAACCACAAGGTTCGTTGTCGCCTCCGTCTTTTTCACAATGATGTTGGTCTCGCCGTCGAAAAGGGTGATAGTGTCGTAGGAAGAGACTTCCTGGGCGAGGTCGAGGGTGACAAGTCCGCCTTCATTGATGCGGGGCTTTACCTTGAGGATGATGCCGATGTCCTTGTACTGGATGGTCCGCTGAGCGGCAGTGGTGGTGGACGCTATCGTTTCCGTTGTCACGATGGGGACCTGCTCACCCACCTGGATCCGAGCCTCCTTGTTATCCGTCACCAGTATACGCGGCACGGCAAGAAGCTTTGCCTTCGATTGCGTCGCAAGCGTATCGATGACCGTCTTGAAGTCGCCCCCGACGGTCCCCGCAAAGGTGAATGTCCCGCTGCCTGTCGTGCTCGTCGCTGTCGCGCCAGGCACATCGAATCCGACTGTCCCGTCCACTGCCCCCAACACGCCGTTCATACCGCCCGGCGAGAACTGAAGGGCCCAAGAAACGCCAAGCTTCAGGTCATCCTTCAGGGTGATCTCCGCGATCACCCCTTCGATAATGACCTGCCTCGGGATAATATCGACGCGCCGGATGGCCTCCTTGATGACCTCATAATCTTCGGGCAGGCTGAGGACAATAAGGGAGTTGAGGTTCTCCTCGGCGATGATCTTCGTTATGGGAGAAATGAGGCCCTCTCCTGCCTGGGAGCCTGACACTACCGACCCGCCGCGCGCCGCCGGGGCACCGGCTGCGCCCGCCGTCTTCCCCGCGGAGGGTGACGCAGCAAGGGGTGGATTCGCCGCGCCGCCTTGTCCGGAGGAAAGAAAGACCTGCTGCAGTATGTTCGCTATATCTTTCGCTTTGCTGTTCTGGACATGATAAACAAAAACCTGGGGCTTCCTCTTCTTTGTCTGTTCGCTGTCAAAAAGGTCGATGAGCTTGAGCAGCCTCTTCACGTTCGCGTCGGTGTCGACAAGCATGATGTGGTTGATGTTGGGAACATCAATGATCACGGCGGTTGTCGTGAGGAAAGGTGTGATCAGTTTGACGATTTCCGATGACTGACCGTACATGATGGGCACTACGCGTATGATCGATTTGCCCTCGATCTCGATGGAATCGGGGTCTCTGCCGACGGTCGCTTCCGCCGGTTCTCTGGCAACATCGCCGATCGGTACGATCCTGTAAAGACCACCTTCTTCCACAACGCCCACCCCGCTCAGCCTCAGGATGACCTCCATGACGGACAGCACCTTGTCACCCTCGACAGGGGTTACGGAACGGAACGTCACCCGCCCTTTCACCCTCTGGTCGACAATATAATTGACCCTCAGAATCTCACCGAAAACGGTCTGGATGACCTGGTACATGTCGGCGTCATCAAAGGACAGGCTGACGGGGCCCGCTGACCTTACGCCATGCCTCTTGGCCTGTGAAGGCATCTTTCCCGGAGGGACAGACGGATTCCCCGGAGGCGAGATCTTTCCTCTATCACCGGCCGCCTGCTCCTCTTTTTCCGTATTTTCGTCCTTTGCCGACGGGGACACCGCGGCGGAACGTACTACCGACTGGCCGCCCACTGTTCTTTTCGGCGCCGATGCCTCGGGTGTCTGCCGGGAGGGCACCGCCTCCCGGCGATTGTCGTCGGCATGCAAAGGCGGTACGACAAGAACGAAAAAGAGACACGACAAGAATATGAGCTTTCGGACATTTGTCATCGTTTCATCACCCGCTGTAGTTTTTCCAAGACCAATAGGATTCTAGAGTTAACCGAGACAAGTTCACATCGTAATGGGATAAAACTGACGCATTATGGTTTCAACAAGGCGACTGCCCTTGCAGAGCAGAACCCGCGGCCGACGTGAGGGGAGCCAAATTCCGAAATAGTACCATTACGCCGCAGAATGTGATGAACAGGCCAGTCGAGGTAGTGACAAAAGAACCTCGTCGGATTAGTCTTTTTCCAAAACGATATCGCCGGAATCAGAACACGGCATTGAGGGAGGACACATGAAAATTCAGTACCCCTATTCCACGGACAGACGCGGCTTCACGCTTGTAGAACTCCTCGTCGTCATGGTCATCGTCGGGCTCCTTGTGGCTCTGGTCGGTCCCAAGGTATTTCCGAAACTCGGCAAAGGCAAGCAGGCCGCGGCGAGGGCACAGGTCGAACTTCTTTCGCAGACCC
>JAAYAK010000290.1 GCA_012719415.1 Syntrophorhabdus sp. | reverse complement strand
TGTTTTAACTGTTCCGTCACCTCGTTGGATATCCGCAAAGGCCTTATGGGCGTGAACATGGGCATTGTGTTGCTCATATCATATGCCAGGTGCCTGGCAATTGCAATAAAATATTTGTTGACAAAAAGATTGTATAGGGATAAATATTAGACCAATAGATTAAGGATCATTGAGGGGGGGATAAAATCGTTCGGATCCCCGAAAGACAAAACAAAGCGAACGAAATCCCATGTATGCGGCAACACATCCCGTTTTGGGGTGCATCAAATAACAGGGGGTTCGTTATGAACAGGAGGAGTGGTATCGGTGTAATGGCTGTAGTCTGTCTGTTCTTGTTTGTTCTTCTCGCAGGTTCCGTTCCGGCATATGCTCAGGAGAAGGTTATCAATCTCAATTTCTCGAATTTCTTCCCGGCATCACACAAGAACAGCATCATCATGGCGGACTGGTGCAAGGAGGTGGAGAAGAGAACGAAGGGCAGGGTGAAGCTCACCTATTATCCCGGCGCTGTTCTCACCCCGGCGGGCCAGACGTACGACAGCGTCGTGAAGGGCATCGCTGACGTGGGCGAGAGCGTTCTCGGCTACACGAAAGGCAGGTTTCCCCTGACGGAGGTCATCGACCTTCCTCTCGGGTACAAGAACGCCTATGTCGCGACGAAGATGATCAACGCTTATTTCAAGAAGTTCCAGCCAAAGGAATTTGACCAGGTGAAGGTCATGTACCTCCACGCCCATGGCCCGGGCATACTTTTCACCAAGAGGCCTGTCAAGAGCCTCGAGGAACTCAGGGGGATGAAGGTCCGCTCCACGGGTTTCAGCGCCAAGGTTGCCGCCGCGCTGGGAGCCTCTCCCGTCGCCATGCCCCAGACGGAGTCCTACGAGGCGCTCCGGACCGGTATCGTCGAGGGCATCCTGAACCCCATAGAGGCGATGAAGGGCTGGAAGATCGGAGAGGTGGTCAAGTACACCATCGAGAACTACGGCTCCGCGTACAGCACGTCCTTTTTCGTCGTCATGAACAAGAGCAAGTGGAACTCTCTCCCGCCTGACATCCAGAAGATCATAGAGGGCATAAACGAAGAGTGGATGGAAAAGCAGGGCAAACAATGGGATGCCATAGACAAGGAGGGCAGGGAGTTCATGACCCAGCGCGGCAACAAGTTCATCACTCTCACGAAGGCAGAGGACAAGAGGTGGGCGGAGAAGGTGCGCCCCGTCATCGACGAATACGTGAAGGAGCTCAAGACAAAGAACCTTCCCGGTGAAGAGGCCCTGAAGTTCTGTCTTGATTACCTGAAGACACACCAGCAATAAGCAGCCCCACGCATTGCGGGCCGGGACTACCCCCTCCTGAATAGGCCACGGCAACCGGCTCGCAGTGCTTAAAATGTGATCGGAATTGAAGAAAATCAGGGAGGTTGCGGCGATATGGCTCATCAGATGAATTCATACTGGAACCCGATACTTGAGACGATGCCACGGGAAAAGCTGCGCCAGCTCCAGCTCAGGAAATTCAAGAGAGCAGTGGAGTACGCGTATGAGAACTCGCCTTTCTACCGGAGGCTTTACAGCGCCGCCGGCATGGAACCCGGCGATATCAAGACCTTCGAGGACGTCGCGAAGGTCCCGAAAACGGACAAGGGGATGCTGAGAAAGGTACAGGAGAATCCGCCCTTTCCCTACGGGGATATCCTCACCGTCCCCCTCGACGAAGTGACGGAGTTCAGGCAAACGAGCGGCACGACGGGCACTCCCGTCTATCAGGCCGATACATGGCAGGACTGGGAATGGTGGTCCGAATGCTGGTCATACATACTTTACTCTCAAGGATACAGGACGTCGGACAGGGTTTTTCTGCCTTTCGGCTACAATATATTCGTCGCCTTCTGGGCCGGGCACTACGCGCTGGAGAAGATAGGCTGTGAGGTCGTACCGGGCGGTGTCCTTGACACCGAGGCGCGCATCCTCAAGATGCAGGAGCTTCAGTGCACGGCGTTCATGGCGACCCCGACATACGTCCTGGGGATGGCCGACACGGCGCGGAAAATGGGCATCGACCCGACCCGGGACCTCAGCATACAAAGGATAACCTGCGCCGGCGAACCCGGCGCCAGCATTCCGGCGACCAAGAAACGCATCGAGGAGGCCTGGAACGCAAAGGTCTACGACCATGTAGGAGCCACGGAGATCGGGGCATGGAGCTACGAGTGTCTCGCGCAGTCGGGGGGGCTTCACGTCAATGACGCCTTCTTTCTCGTCGAGATCGAGGACGTCGAGACGGGCGAGATCATAGACACCCCGGGAAAGAACGGCAAGATGGTCATAACGGCCTTCGACAGGATCGCAAAACCTTGCATACGTTTCGATTCCAAGGACGTCATCCGGTGGTCCGACCGTGACTGCGAGTGCGGCCGGACCTTCAGGATGATCGACGGCGGAGTGGTAGGCAGGGTCGACGACATCACGAAGGTGAAGGGCGTGCTCCTGGCACCGACGGCCATCGAGGAGGTGGTGAGGAGCATCCCGGAGATCGGCAACGACTATCAGGTGACGGTGACCAAGAGGGGAGACATCGACGACATCCTCCTCGAGATAGAGATGATGCCGGGGATGGAGACGAAACAGGAGGAGGTCCTCGGCCGCCTGAAAGACCAGTTGCGCGTCCGGGTGAACCTGGGCTTCAAGATCACCGTCCACCCCTTCGGCGCGGTGCCGAGGTACGAGGTTAAGGCAAAGAGGTTCAGAGACCTCAGGAAACACTAAAAAGAGGGTTTCAGCGTTCAAGAGTTCAAGGGTTCAAGGGAAGACGAAGAAGATGGTTTCAGGTTGCGTGTTTCGTGCCACGACAAGCTGCCGACAAGAACGTTCCCGGTCATTCCGGCCTTCGCCGGAGAGACAGACCACGAGCGGGATGGAAAGAAGAGGGGTTTGCCCCGGTCTGTTGCCTTGAACCTTGAACCTTGAACTTTTGAACCATTATTATGTCTAGGAGATGACCATGATGGATGATGCGAAGATAGCTGAGATGGACAGGAAGGTGGAGGCTCTCAGGGAGATGGTGCAGGACCTGATCGATTCCGCGGGAGACGTGGAGGCCGTGAGGAGAAACGCGAAACGCATACTGGCAAGCGTGAAGATGCTTGAGCTCAACATCTGCG
>JAAYAK010000289.1 GCA_012719415.1 Syntrophorhabdus sp. | reverse complement strand
TCCTCAGGAGGCAGAGTTTATGGTCGATGTCGGACGAGAGATCATGTGGAACGTGGGACATGCTGGTCAGTATATCAGTTATGCCTTCTTGGTCATTGTTGCCATTGTTCTGATCATGGGATTGAAAAAGCGCTATGCCATGTGGAAGATAGGAAAGCCGGCCCCCATACAATTTACGAAGAGGCTCGGTGAGAGGATAGGATATTTCATCGCGAACGGGATCTTCCACAAGTCCATTCTGCGTGAAGCCTTCCCGGGATGGATGCATTTCTTCATCTTCTGGGGATTTCTCGTACTCTCTGTCGGGACGGCCCTCGTCGCGATCCAGGCGGACTTCACGGATCTCCTCTTCAAGGTGAAGTTCCTGAAGGGCGGTTTCTACCTGATCTTCTCATTCTTCCTGGATCTGGCGGGCCTCATGGCCATTATCGGTATACTGATGGCCATGTACCGGCGCTACGTCACGAAACCGTCGAGGCTCGACAACAAGCCGGACGACGCCATAGTGCTGGTCTGGATCCTTGTCGTTCTCGTGACGGGTTTTCTGGCGGAAGGCGTCAGGATCGCCCATTCGATGCCTGACTACGAGAAATGGAGTTTTGTAGGCTATGTGACGGCTTATATCTTCGCCGGTATGCCGAAGGAATCCATCGAAGTGACCCACAAGGTGTTCTGGTATTTCCACATGGTCATTTCCTTCGGTCTCATTGCCTACATCGTTCATTCCAGGCTGCTCCACATCATTACCTCTTCGCTGAACATGATGTTCAGGGGCGTCGAGGATGTTCCCGAGGGAGCACGGGGCGCGATAGCACCCATCGAAGACTTCGAGAACGCCGAGGAGTTTGGCATTAACAGCATAGAGGGCTTTACGTGGAGGCAGATCTTTGACCTCGATGCCTGCACCCGCTGCGGACGCTGCCAGGATCTCTGTCCCGCGTACAACACCGACAAGCCGCTTTCTCCGAAGCAGTTCATACAGGACCTCAAGGCCGAGTGGGAACGCCACTGTGCGGGCGTGAAGAACGAGGACGGCATGATCGATACCACCATTCAGGAAGAGACTCTGTGGTCCTGTACCGCCTGTATGGCCTGTCAGGTGAATTGTCCTGTGTCCATCCCGACCTTCGACAAGAATATCGAGATGAGGCGCTATCTCACCCTTACGCTGAGCAAGACGACGTCGGAGACGAAACTTCTTTTCAAGAACCTCCAGAAGAACAACAACCCCTACGGAATGGGCAAGAAAGAGAGGCTGGGTTGGACCGAAGGCCTCGATATCAGGAACGCCATGGAGCAGGAGGTGGAATACCTCTACTGGGTGGGTTGTGTTGCCTCCCTTGACGACAGGAACAGAAAGGTCGCGAGAGCATTTGCCACGATACTC
Source organism: Syntrophorhabdus sp. (assembly GCA_012719415.1). Lineage (NCBI taxonomy): Bacteria > Pseudomonadati > Thermodesulfobacteriota > Syntrophorhabdia > Syntrophorhabdales > Syntrophorhabdaceae > Syntrophorhabdus > Syntrophorhabdus sp. The sequence continues at coordinate 280 of JAAYAK010000289.1, read as the reverse complement.
AATCAGGCGGGTGTCAACTTCGGCATCCTCGGCACCGACGAGATGTGCTGCGGCGATCCCTCGAGGCGCTGCGGTAACGAAGAGCAATACCTCGGCACGGCCCAGGCCAACGTGGAGCTCCTCAACGAGATAGGCATCAAGAAGATAATAACGACCTGTCCTCACTGCTACACCACGATCAAGAAGGAATACGCGCAGATCGGCGGCAACTTCGAGGTCTACCATCAGGCGGAATTCATCAACAAGCTGATGAGCGAAGGCAAGCTCAAACTGAATCCCG
>JAAYAK010000288.1 GCA_012719415.1 Syntrophorhabdus sp. | reverse complement strand
TGATACTGCACCACGGAGGGGCTCTTTATCCCGCAATGGCGGGCGACCTCCCGCACCGATGGCGAATAGCCGTTCTCCCGTCGGAAGGCCCTGATAAAGTCGAGTATGTTCTCCCTCGTATCCGTCTTTCGCGGCATCATACCCTCCTGTTAGAACAAGTGTACTATATTTCGAAAAGAAAAAGAAGTTTTAAGTTTTAGGTTTTAAGTTTTAAGTAAAGGCAAAAGATATGCGGCACTCCATTCGAAAAATAATGAAGCTGTTTCTTTTTACTTAAAACCTAAAACGTAAAACTTAAAACCGTCTTTATCTTTTTCCTTGTCTTTATAGAACATATGTTCTATACTGTTTGTTATGCGAGTGGTTTGTGTGCATGTTCCTCACTTTCATGTGCAGGTCGAATGTCTGAAGGATCCCGACCTCAGGAAAAGGCCCGTCGTTATCGTGGGCATGCCCGAGGAGAGGGGATTTGTCATCGATTGTTCCGAGGAGCTTGCCCAAAGAGGGGTTGCCCCCATGATGCCCCTTAAGGATGTATACCATCTCTGCTACGACGCCGTACCCGTCCTCGCGCGAAGAAGGGAGCACAGCCTTCTCTGGGAAGAGGTCCTCTCTTCCATCGCCGGGATAACACTGCGCATGGAACCGAAAGGGGAAGGCACGGTCTTCCTCGATGTCACACGGCTCCCCGGGATGTACAAGAGCGAGGAGCAGGTCGCATCGGCCTTAGGGAGCATGGTATCCTGTCAATTCCGCCTCGACGTTAGGGTCGGTGCCGGGAATTCCCGTTTCATGGCCTTCGAGGCCGCGCTTTGCGCCTCGAAGGATGCGCGTGTCATACCTTCGGGCATGGAAAGGGAGTTCCTCGCCCCCCTTGGTATCGACCGCCTGCCCGTACCCGACGATGTGCGGGAGAGACTCCACCTCCTTGGGCTTCATTCCCTGGGGCAGATAAGCGCCTTCACTCTTTCCGCCCTGACATCCCAGTTCGGCGCCGTCGGGAAAGAACTGTGGGAACTCTCCAACGGTGTCGGGGAACACGGCAGGATACCCTGCGCCTTCGCCATAACCGACGTCGACCGCGAGCTCGTTTGCGACGAACCGGTCCACTCGAAACAACAGATCAAAGCGGTCCTCCTCGAACTCCTCGACGGGCTTTGCCTCGAGCTTGAAGAGTTGGGTAAGGCGTGCCGCACCGTAAGGATCGTGCTCGACCTTCAGAACAGGACCTTTTTTGAGAAACAGTTCGTTCTGCACGCACCCACGACCCGCAAGGAAGACATGCTGCGCAGGATCATGGCCGGACTGGAAGGCGTGGAACTCGCAAGCCCCGTCCGGATAATGAGCGTACGCGCCGGTGCTCTCGCAAACCATGACGGCAGACAGGAAAAGCTCTTTCGGTCCCGTCCGGGCCTCGCAAAAGACATGAAGGATGTCAGCGGCTTTCTGAAGACAAAATACGGCGCCCTGCCCCTGGCCCGTGCCGTCAGGAACGACAGCGGCACCCATCTGCCCGATGACAGGTTCATCTTTGTCGAACCATGAAGATCTCCCCCTTCGATCCCGAACCCGTGGAAGTGATCGCCGTCAGCGGTCGACCGGTGCAGGTGACCGTCAGGAAGAAGAGACAGAGGGCCCGGGACATCGTCAACATCTGGCGTGTCGACGACACCTGGTGGCAAAGGCCGGTTGCCCGCATGTATTACACTCTCGAACTCGAGAGCGGCAGCCGGGTCACCGTCTTTCAGGACCTTTCGGACGGCGTGTGGTACCGGCAGAACTGGACCGTCTGAAGGATCCGCCATGTACACCGAGCTCCATGCCCACTCGAACTTTTCCTTTCTCGACGGAGCTTCCTCGACCCGGAGTCTTGTCGAAAGGGCTGTATCCCTCGGCATGGACGCCCTCGCCATAACGGACCACGACGGACTTTACAGCGCCTGCATCTTCTCGAAGACGGCAAGAGAGGCGGGGATACGGCCCATCATCGGAGCGGAGCTCACCCTGGAAGAGGACCATCATCTGACGTTTCTCGTTGAGAACGCCAGGGGCTACGCCAACCTCTCGCAGCTCATCACCCGGGCGCAGCTCGCCGGGTCCAAGGGAAAGCCCGTACTGTCCGAAGCGGAGCTGCCCGGCCGCACGGAAGGTCTTATCTGTCTGTCGGGGTGCGCAAAAGGAAAGATCTCCCGCCTTCTCTTGAAAGGCGAAAGACGCGCGGCCTATGACGCGGCGAAGAGATATGCGGCACTTTTCGGCAAGAACAACTTTTACGTCGAGATCGAAGGCCACCTGCTTCCGGAAGACAGGCACCTGTGCCTGCAGCTTGTCGATCTTGCAGACGTCCTCGGCCTCGAAACCGTGGTCACAAACAATGTCCATTACGCGACAAGGGCCGAACATATCCTTCATGATGTGCTGACCTGCATCAGACACCGGGTACCCCTCGACAGGTCGGCGCCCTTCCGGAGACTGAACTCGGAGTTCTATCTCAAGGGCGAAAAAGAGGTGATGGAGCTCCCCTGGCTTCCCCGCGAAGCAATAGTGAGGACCGGGGAAGTGGCCGGCCGCTGTCTCTTCGACCTCGATTTCTCTTCCTTTTCCTATCCCCGCTTTCCCCTGCCGGAGGGAGAAACGGCAACGGCGTTCCTGAGGAGGCTCGCCACGGAAAAGGCCCGCGCACGGTACGGTTCCCTTACCGAAGAACTCCTCAGGAGGATCGAAGACGAGATACTGCTTATCGAGGAAAAAGGTCTTTCGGGATATTTCCTCGTCGTCCGGGATATTGTCGAACACGCAAGGAAGGTGGGGATCTCGGCGCAGGGAAGGGGCTCGGCGGCAAGCTCCGTTGTGGCCTACGTCCTCGGGATCACCCCCGTCGATCCCATGAAACACAAGCTCTTCGTGGGGCGTTTTCTCAACGAGCTCAGCATCCCCGACATCGATATCGATATCGCGACCAACAGAAGGGAGGAGGTCATACAGTATGTCTACGACACATACGGGCGCGACCATGCCGCCATGGTCTGCACCTACGTGACCTTTAAGGGGCGGGGTGCGATACGCGAGGTGGGAAAGGTCCTGGGGCTCCCGGAACACGTCCTCGACAGGATGGCAAAGACCATTTCCGCCTATGGAGGACGCGGCGCCATCGACTCCCTGAAAGAGGTCCCCGAATTCGCGTCCTATCTCGATTCCGGCGCCTGGGAGCATTTTGGAGGCCTCTGCACGCAGATAGCCGACTTTCCACGGCACCTGTCCATCCATGTAGGCGGCATGGTCCTCACCCCCAGGCCCATATATGAGATCGTCCCCCAGGAACACGCCCGCGCGGAAGGGAGGATCGTCTGCCAGTGGGACAAGGACTCCGTTGACGATGCGGGACTTATCAAGTTCGACCTGCTCGGCCTGAGGATGCTTTCCCTCATCGACGACGCAAAGGAACTTGTCCGTAAGCACAGGGGGCTCGTCCTCGACTTTGACAGCATCCCCCCCGACGACCCTGAGGTCTTCAAGATGATCGGAGATGCCGATACGATCGGCGTCTTCCAGGTGGAAAGCCGGGCCCAGATGCAGACCCTTCCCAAGGTGAGGCCCCGGTCATTCGAGGACCTCACCATGGAGGTCGCCATCGTGAGACCCGGGCCCCTGCAGGGCAACATGGTACATCCCTTCATCCGGCGCCGGCAGGGGAAGGAACCTGTCGTCCATCTTCATCCGAAGCTGGCCCCCATCCTTGACGAAACGCTCGGGGTGATCCTCTTCCAGGAGCAGATACTCCAGGTCGCGATGGCCATAGCCGGGTTCACCGCGGGTGAGGCCAACATGCTGCGCAAGGCGATGGGCCGGAAGAACGCCCGCGAGGAGCTCGCGAAGTGGCATGAACGTTTCGTTGAAGGGGCACAGAAGGAGGGAATAACACGCGAGCTTGCGGCGAAGGTCTTCGATCACATAAGCGGTTTCGCCGATTTCGGCTTCTGCAAGAGCCACGCCGCCAGCTTTGCCATCCTCTGCTACCGCTCCGCATATCTGAAACGCCATTATCCGGCGGAGTTCTACTGCGCCCTCCTCAACAACCAACCCATGGGATTCTACACCCCAGAGGTGATAACGGGGGACGCGAAACGGCACAACGTCCCCGTCCTCCCTGTGGACATCAACAGGAGCATGTGGAACTGTTCCATTGAGGGAGGATCTTTGAGGATCGGCTTCAGGTACGTGAAGGGCATCGGCGAAGACAAGGGCGATCGCATCCTCACGGCACGCCGTGATAGGCTCTTCACATCGCTCAAGGACTTTGCCGGCAGGGTCCGGCTCGATGATCGCTCAGTGCAGAACCTCGTCGCCGTGGGGGCCTTCAGCACCATCAGGCGGTCGAGAAGGCAGCTCCTGTGGGAGGCCGGAACGCTGCGCGCAACGGGATTCCCGGAGCTCACACCGCTCGCGGGAGATAAGCGGCAGGAAAGCCTTCCCATACCCGAGATGAACGCGGCGGAAGAGACGATAACCGATTACGCCTTCCAGGGGTTTTCCGCTTCGCACCATATAATGAAACTCTATCGCAAGGCCCTGGGCAGGCTGGGGGCGGTCACAAGCGGCGGTCTTGGCCGCCGCCCGTCGGGCACTGCCGTTCTCACCGCCGGGTACATGGTGTGTCTCCAGATGCCCCCCACCGCAAAGGGAGGGTTCTCGTTCATGACCCTCGAAGACGAGGAGGGGCTCATCAACATCGTGATACGGCCGGAGGTCTACAGGATGCACCGGACCATCATACGTCTCGAACCCTTCCTGCTCGTGGAAGGAATTGTCGAGAAGAAGGACGGGCTTATCAATGTCCGGGCGAAAGGATTTGCGAGCTTGAGGCAAAAGAACGGGCAGAAAGACCTTACTCTCCCGCGACGGTGATCGTAAATTCCCTTTCCAACTCCATGTTCTGAAGGAAGTGGGCCTTGACGAAAACACGTACTTTCGCGGTTCCTTCCTTCCGCGCCCTCAATTCCGCCGCGACCCATGTCTCGGAAACAAGCCATCCGTCCCTGTCAACGATATCACGGCGGACCGTGGTACCCTGAGCAAGGGCGACGGGGTCCCCTTCGACCTTCACATCATAGAAGGGGCCGCTCTTCGTGCCTTCCCGCCCGAGGTGCACGAGGACGCTCTGGCCCGGGGGCAGCGTCCCACCCTCTCCGAGGTCAAAGAAGGTGAAGTTTTTCGCGATCATGCCCCCATCCCACTTGTCCGCGTTGATGGTAAGCACGTTCCTGCCCTTCTTCCAGGCGGGATCGAAGGTGAGGGTCTCTATATCGCCGGCCGAAGGTTTCGCGTGGACCTCCTTGCCGTTGAAGAATACCCTCACTCCGGTGACATTGACCGCCGCGATGGTCAGTTTCTCTCTCGCCGCGACCATCTCCCGGTTCCCCGGGTGCCCCAGGACGGCGACAAAAGGCGCGGGCGTCCAATCGAACCCGGCCCTGGCCTCGGTCTTTCTTCCTCCCGCCATCGACTTCACGGCAACGGATTGTCTCGCTGCCCTAACCGGCATGAACATGAGGTCCGCCATGTTGCGGTCCTCAGAGAAGCCGCCCCCCGCCTGTCTCATCCTGACGGGTTTCCCGTTCACCTCCACGGTGAGCGCGGGGTCGCTCCAGGCCTTCGGGAATTCCACCGACACGATCGCGTATATCCCGCCCTTCATGGGCTTGACGGAGACGATCTTAAGACCTTGCGGTCCTTCCGCCCCGGCAACTCCGACAATAAGGAGTGACAACAGGCAACCCAGAAAGACTTTCCTGATCATGGCCGTCACCCCTTCACCGCCGCCTACTTGATCTTCAGAAGTATCACGGACGCCGCCCGCTGGGAAAGGTTGAAATCCTGTTCCGCCCGGGCCTTATCCATGGCTTCCCTGCTCTTGAAACTGCCCGCCAGCTGATCCTGAACGAGTATGGTCAGAAGATATCCGCCCTTGAGGACCCAGAGGTCGTAGCCGTTCCAGAAGGCCTCGTCGCCCAGTCCCCCCACGCTTCTCATCTTCTGCGCCGTATCGGCATTGGCCATCCGGGCCTTCTTCTGCCTGTCAAAGACGTCCCGCGCGGACTTGAAGATCCCTTCGCTCTTGATCTCTTCGGAAGAGGAGACTTTCAGCTTCGCGCTGTAGGTGCCGCCTTTCTTCTTGAAGAAATAGGCACACTGGTTACCCGCAGGAGCGGACACCTTGCCGGCCTTCTGCGACGAACTGGCCTGGTTGAGAAGCGCCTCCGCGTCAGCCTTTGTGAGCAGACTGCAGGCATTGAGAGGACCCGCCGCACCGGCTGACGCCGGACCGAACCCGATCACAAGGGCCGTCATGACAGTAATTATGCTCAACACAACACCGCACCTTTTCATAAGACCTCCCGCAAAGATAGT
>JAAYAK010000287.1 GCA_012719415.1 Syntrophorhabdus sp. | reverse complement strand
TATACCACAGCGATGGTGCCACGGTGAGAAGAAGAGATTTCCTGAAGGTCGCAGCACTCATGCCTTTCGTCCTTGGTGCAGGAACGAATGTTCACGCGCAGACATCCGGGCCGGCATTCCACGAGGCGCTCTACTACCGGAAGACGGGCTCGACGAAGGATGTCGAGTGCCTGCTGTGCCCCCGCCGCTGCACGCTTCCCGACGGTGCCACGGGCTTCTGCCGCGCCCGCAGGAACATCTCCGGCAAGCTCTATTCCCTCGGCTACGGCTCGCCCTGCGCGGTGCATATCGATCCCGTGGAAAAGAAACCATTCTTCCACGTCCTTCCCAGGACGTACTCCCTCTCCGTGGCAAGCGCCGGCTGCAATTTCCGGTGCCGGTTCTGTCAGAACTGGCAGATCTCTCAGGTATCACCCCTCGAAACCACCAACGTCACCCTGCCGCCGAAGGACCTCGCCGCGGCAGCCGCCCAAAAGGATTGCAAAAGTATCGCCTACACATACACGGAGCCGACGAACTTCTACGAATACATGTTCGACACGGCGAAGGCCGCCCGCGGGCGGGGCATCCTGAACGTCGCGCACTCCAACGGCTACATCAACCCCGAACCCCTGAAGGCCCTGTCCAGGCACATGGACGCCATCAATGTAGACTTGAAGGGCTTCTCCGAAGACTTTTACGGCAAGCTCTGCGAAGGCAGGCTCGCACCCGTGCTCGCCACGATAAAGACGCTCAAGCGGTCCGGTGTATGGGTTGAGATCACGAACCTCGTCATAGAAGGGTACAACGATGACGAGAAGATGGTGAGGGAGATGTGCCGGTGGGTCGTGAAAGAGGTCGGACGGGATGTGCCCGTCCACTTCTCCCGCTTCTACCCCATGTACAAACTGACGGGGATCTCCCCCACATCGGTGAAAACGCTTGAGAGGACCCGCGACGTGGGCTTCGAAGCGGGACTTCAGTTCGTCTACATCGGGAACGTCCCGGGCCACCCCGGAGAGAACACCTACTGTCCGAAATGCAAGACGATCCTCATCCAGAGATCGGGGTACAACGTCCTCAACGTGACCCTCAAGAACGGCGCGTGCCCCTCATGCGGGACAAAGATAGGAGGGATATGGGCGACATGAGAAGGACACATGCGAACAAAGGCTTTGCTGTCCTGGCCCTCACGGCGGTGTTTACCGCCTGTGTTCTTGTCGCGGCGGCAGGCGCGGCGCTCGCGCGATCCGCAGCCCCGGTGAAGAAACCTGTCTTCGCGGGCTCATTCTACCCCGCGGACAGCGTGTCCCTGCAGACCGTGGTGGACGGGTACCTGAGGGACGCCGAGCGGGTGGGCGATGTGCCCCCGGGCGTGTTTGCCGTTATCGCCCCTCACGCGGGGTATATCTATTCGGGAAAGACGGCCGCCTACTCGTACAACGCCGCCAGGGGAAAGGGCATAACGACGGTGATCCTCCTCGGGCCCAGTCATCGCAGTTCCTTCAGCGGCATAGCCCTCTACCCGTCGGGCACCTGGGAGACGCCCCTGGGAAAGGTGCCTGTCGACACCGCCATGGGCAGGAAGGTGGCGTCCCTCTGCGGGGCCGTGAAGGACAATCCCGGCGCCTTCGACGAGGAACACTCCCTCGAGGTACAGCTTCCCTTTCTCCAGCGGACATTGAAAGACTTCAAGATCGTTCCTCTTCTCACGGGAGCCCTGGAAAGAAAGGACATGGAGACGCTCTCCGACTCCCTCGCGACGATCCTCAAGCAGCACAGAGGGAAAGTGCTTCTCGTCGTCTCCTCGGACATGTCGCACTATCATCCATACAGTGAGGCGGTCAGGATGGATTCATCGACGTTGAGGTTTGTGGCCGACCTCGACGCGGCGGGCCTTATCGATGGGCTGGCAAAGAGGGAGAACGAGCTCTGCGGCGCGACGGCGGTCGCTGCCTCCATGATGGCGGCGGCGAAGCTGGGGGCACAGGCACAGGTCCTTCACTACACGAACTCGGGAGACACGGCGGGGGACAGGACGAGGGTG
>JAAYAK010000286.1 GCA_012719415.1 Syntrophorhabdus sp. | reverse complement strand
TATACCACAGCGATGGTGCCACGGTGAGAAGAAGAGATTTCCTGAAGGTCGCAGCACTCATGCCTTTCGTCCTTGGTGCAGGAACGAATGTTCACGCGCAGACATCCGGGCCGGCATTCCACGAGGCCCTCTACTACCGGAAGACGGGTTCGACGAGGGGTGTCGAGTGCCTCCTGTGTCCCCGCCGCTGCACGCTTCCCGACGGTGCCACGGGCTTCTGCCGGGCCCGCAGGAACATCTCCGGCAAGCTCTATTCCCTCGGCTACGGCTCGCCCTGCGCGGTGCATATCGACCCCGTGGAAAAGAAACCGTTCTTCCACGTCCTTCCCAGGACATACTCCCTCTCCGTGGCAAGCGCCGGCTGCAATTTCCGGTGCCGGTTCTGTCAGAACTGGCAGATCTCCCAGGTGTCACCCCTCGAGACCACGAACGTCACCCTGCCGCCGAAGGACCTCGCAGCGGCAGCCGCCCAAAAGGATTGCAAAAGCATCGCCTACACATACACGGAGCCGACGAACTTCTACGAGTACATGTTCGACACGGCGAAAGAGGCCCGCGGGCGGGGCATCCTCAACGTCGCGCATTCCAACGGCTATATCAATCCCGAACCCCTGAAGGCGCTGTGCAGGTACATGGACGCCATCAACATCGACCTCAAGGGCTTCTCCGAAGACTTCTACGGCAAGCTCTGCGGAGGCCGGCTCGCTCCCGTGCTCGCAACGATAAAGACCCTCAAGCGGTCCGGCGTATGGGTGGAGATCACGAACCTCGTCATAGAAGGGTACAACGACGACGAGAAGATGGTGAGGGAGATGTGCCGGTGGGTCGTGAAGGAGGTCGGACGGGATGTGCCCGTCCACTTCTCCCGCTTCTACCCCATGTACAAACTGACGGGCATCTCTCCCACATCGGTGAGAACACTGGAAAGGTCCCGCGATGCGGGCTTAGAAGCGGGACTTCAGTTCGCCTACATCGGGAACGTCCCGGGCCATCCCGGAGAGAACACCTACTGTCCGAAATGCAAGACGGTCCTGATCCAGAGATCGGGGTACAATGTCCTCAACGTGACCCTCAAGAACGGCACGTGCCCCTCGTGCGGGACAAAGATAGGAGGCATATGGGCGACATGAGAAGGACACATGCGAACAAAGACTTTACTGTCCTGGCCCTGGTGGCGGCGCTCGCCGCCTGCGTTCTTGTCCTGGCGGCAGGCGAGGCGCTCGCGCAATCCGCCGCCCCGGTGAGAAAGCCTGTCTTCGCAGGCTCTTTCTACCCCGCGGACAAGGTATCTCTGCAAACCCTGGTGGACGGGTACCTGAAGGATGCACAGCGCGTGGGTGACGCGCCACCGGGCGTCTTCGCCGTTATCGCCCCTCACGCGGGATATGTCTATTCGGGAAAGACGGCAGCCTTTTCATACAACGCCGCCAGGAGAAAGGGCATCACGACGGTCATCCTCCTTGGATCAAGTCATCGCAGTTCCTTCAAGGGCATAGCCCTGTACCCGTCAGGCAGCTGGGAGACACCCCTCGGAAAGGTGTCTGTCGACACCGCCATGGGCAGGAAGATGGCCTCCCTCTGCGGTGCCGTGAAGAACAACCCCGGTGCCTTTGACGAGGAGCACTCCCTCGAGGTCCAACTCCCCTTCATCCAGCGAACGCTCGAAGGCTTCAAGATCGTCCCTCTTCTCACGGGCATGGTGGAAAGACAGGATGTGAAGGCGCTCTCGGGAGCCCTCGTCACGGTTCTCACGCAGCACAGGGGAAAGGTGCTTCTCGTCGTCTCCTCGGACATGTCCCATTACCATCCGTACAACGAAGCGGTCAGCATGGATTCGTCAACCTTGAGGCTCGTGGCCGGCCTCGACGCGGCGGGCCTGATCGACGGGCTGGCGAAGAAGGAGAACGAGCTCTGCGGCGCGACGGCGGTCGCTGCCTCCATGATGGCGGCGGCGAAGCTGGGGGCACAGGCACAGGTCCTTCACTACACGAACTCGGGAGACACGGCGGGGGACAGGACGAGGGTG
>JAAYAK010000285.1 GCA_012719415.1 Syntrophorhabdus sp. | reverse complement strand
CAAGCGCCACGAGAGCGGCCGCCGTTATGAGGACACTGCCCGCCCCCAGGATGGATATCTTGATGTTGAGCTTCAGGTCCCTCAGAAGACGAAACATCCCTTCTCCTCTCTAACTCCTGCAGCCCCCATTTCGCAATTATAGCATTGACCACCCTGTTTTTGTATTACTCATGCCAACACCGAAGCCTTTCCGGATTCGATGACGGATTCGTCATGCATGGGAAATGGCCTTTCGGCTCTTCCCATCAGTTGTGACCTATGGCCGACCACCTGTCTCTCTCACTTTTCTCTTTGCATTTCGGAGCCCAAGCGCCTAGAATATCCCCATGCCCGATATCGCTGCAACGGATGGATCCGGGCGGGAACTGACGTTTCAGGTCCCTCTTTCGGAGATATACAAGTTCAATGAGCCGGAAAAGATGAAAGACCTTGTCCGGTCGCTGGAGACCAGTCGGCAGAGACCTGCCGCCATGGCTCCCGCCAAGAGGTTCATCATAAGCACCATCGGGATATTCTGCCTCATGATCGGTCTGACGGGCCTTTTCGGCAAGGACCCCAACATCTTCAGTATCCTCTGGATCCTCCTCGGCGGGGCGATCATCTGGGTCTTTCTGGCAAAACCGGAGATGGACAAGAGGAAGGCGGGGGGAGCCTCCGAAACGAAGAAGGACCCCGGGGTGACCCTCATCATCAACCCGGGCAGGATAATGATACGCTCACCCCAGAACGAGACGGCCAGGGACTGGACGGAATTCGTTGAGTACAAGAAAACAAAGAAGGGGATCCGCCTCGGCTTCCTTGACGGCACGAGCATCTGGTTGCCGGAAGAGGCCTTCTATGACAAGGATGAGATGAAGGAACTCCTGCAACTGCTGCAGAAAAAGGTCCCAGGTTCCAGGTCTCAGGTCTCAGGTGAAAAACCGCTGGAGTAGAAGAGTGCAGAGTCGCTTCTTTGGCCTCTAACCTGAAACCTGAAACGTGAGACTTGAAACGGTCTCTTATCCTTGGGACCTTCTTTATCTTTTCTGTGGTTTCGTGGTTTCCAGTTCGGCTATCTCTTCCTCGATGTCTCGTATGGTGAGACGCATCCGGGTGATCGAGCTTATGCGGTCCCGGATGAAGGGGTCATCGGAGGAAACGGTCTTGCCGCACGTGAACTGGTCGTACACATACTCGCCCATCTCGGCATTTGTTTTCTGAATGGAACGCTGCAGCTTCGTGACGTCGAGATACTTCCGCTTCCCGATCATCGCCTGCTTCTCCACGCTGAAGGCGATATCCTGGGCCGTCTCCTTCAGAGTCTTCAGCCCTTCCTCGGTCCTCTTCCGTATATCATCAATAAGTGCCACCACAACCTCCGATCCACCATGGATTTTTCAATATTCTGCACCCTGCGGCACCAAAGGTCAAAAGATTTTAGAGACAGGTAATGGGTAATGGGCTATAGGTAATCGGGGAAAATGTCTTTCCCATCACCTATAGCCCATTACCCATTACCTGTCTTCTCAATACAGAAACATCGGTTTCCCGAGCGTATCGCGCACCTTGGGACGGTATGTTTCCACGTCGTACAGCGCGGTGACGTCCACCTGCTTCTTGGCCGCCACGACCATGTCCAGCGGGACGGTTGTGTATATCGCCTGCTGGAGGGCAACCATGCGGCCCCTGTGGCCCATGGCTATCTGGTCGAGGGCAAGGCTGCCGTAGGACACCGCGACCATCCGGTCGAGGGAATCAGGCGCGCCGGACCGCATCATGTAGGCAAGCTGCTGGTAGATGACGTTCACACCGGAACGCTGCTTTATCTCCTGGGAAACGAGGTAGCCGACGCCTCCCAGCTTCTTGTGGCCGTAGGCGTCCTCTATGCCCGTCTCCGTCACCGTCCCGCCCACGGTATGGGCCCCTTCGGAAATGGTCATGATCGCGTAGTTGGAGGGATTCCTGGAGCGGT
>JAAYAK010000284.1 GCA_012719415.1 Syntrophorhabdus sp. | reverse complement strand
TTCAACCATCCCCGGGAACTAACGTCCTCCTCCCGAAGGGCCCTGGCCAAGCTCGCCGACGCGGGCATACCCCTTGGCAACCAGTCCGTCCTTCTGGCGGGCATCAACGATTGTCCTCGCATCATGAAGTCGCTGGTCCATAAATTGGTGGCCAACCGGGTCAGGCCGTATTATCTCTACCAGTGTGATCTGTCCGAGGGGTTGAGCCATTTTCGTACACCCGTGGGCAAAGGCATAGAGATCGTGGAAAGCCTCATCGGACATACGAGCGGGTTCTGCGTGCCGACCTACGTGATCGACGCGCCGGCAGGCGGAGGGAAGATCCCCGTCATGCCCCACTATCTCATTTCCTGGTCAACGAACAAGGTGGTGCTGAGAAACTACGAAGGTGTTATCACCACATACAAGGAACCCGATTCATACGAACCCGTCTTCTGCGACCGGAATTGCGCCCAATGCGATCTGCAGCTCGAACTCGACGACAGCGTGGAACATACCAGCATAGGTATCGAGGGGCTTCTCGCCGACTATGACGACACGATCTCCCTGGTTCCCGCAGACAATGAGAGGCACAACAGACGGTCGAACGATGATGCTTGATAGACCCGTTGACACGCTGGAGCATTTTGAGGGCTGCCTCATCCAGCACGGTCCCTCGAACGACAGGGTCTACCTCATGAAGCTCGGACCTTTAGATCCCGAGAAGGTGGCCTTGGGCCTTATCGCGAAGGCAACGGAACAGGGGTATTCCAAGGTGTTCGCCAAGGTGCCCGATTCCGCGCAGGAAGCGTTCCTCCGTCACGGTTTCCAGGTGGAAGCCCGTATCCCCGGCTTTTACAACGGGTCTCAGGATGCGGCCTTTCTCGGGTTCTACCTGTCCTACGAGCGGACCCGTGAGGAAAACCGCTCCGTGCTCGACAGCCTGCTCGATCTTTACCTGAAGGATTCAGCGTCACCCCCGGCAGCGCTTCCCGATGGTTTCCTCCTGCGCGTGTGTTCCCCGGACGATACCCCCAGGATGGCTCAGATCTACTCAACGGTCTTTCCATCCTATCCCTTCCCTATCCACGACCCATCCTACCTTCTTGAAACCATGGAAACGCACGTTCGCTATTTCGGGATCGAAACAGTGGGAACCCTTGTCGCCCTGTCCTCGGCGGAAATGGACAAAGAGTGTGGAAGCGTGGAGATGACCGACTTCGCGACCCTCCCCGAGTGGAGGGGATGCCGCCTGTCCGTGCATCTTCTCCGGGCGATGGAAGAGGCGATGCGCGCCGAACGCATCATAACGGCGTACACCATAGCCAGATCATCCTCCCCGGGGATGAACCTCACCTTCGCCAGATGCGGCTACCGGTACGGTGGAAGAATGATCAACAACACCAACATATCGGGACAGATAGAGAGCATGAACGTCTGGTACAAACACCTGGGGGGCTGACAGCACCCCCCCTCTTCCACTGGCAGTCTTGACACCAGACAGAATGCAAACTAGAATTCGTACAAGTCGCAAAGAGCACACTTACGTTGTGGATATCAGACAGGCAACCAGCGCCGGGTGACGAGCTATACAGAAACAAGATCGAAGGAGGTTTACCATGCCGGAATTCGGATCACCTTTTTCAGGATTGGCAAACAACCGCAAGCTCACGGACCAGGAGCTCATTCGTGCGATCCGGTTCATGATCGCCGCCGAGTACGAGGCGATCCAGTTGTACATGCAGCTTGCCGAGTCGACGGACAACACGCTCGCTATAGAGGTCCTTCGCGACATCGCCGATGAGGAACGCGTCCACGCCGGCGAGTTCCTCCGCCTGCTCCGCGAACTGGCCCCCGATGAAGAGAAGTTCTATGCCGAGGGGGCCGAAGAGGTCGAGGAGGAGATCGGGAAGCTGAAGTAGGCTGAAGCCGGGAACGTCGCTCGGATGAAATAGCTGACTTGCGGAATCACTTCAGAATGTTTTGGTGGGCCGTCAAGGATTCGAACCTTGGACCAATTGATTAAGAGAGAACGGAGGTAAAATAAAAGGTTAATCATCTTCATCACTTACAACCTTCATTTGTTGCGTTTGTTTCGTGTATCCGTACGAGAGTTTCTCGACTTCCCTCTTGATATGCTCCCGTGATAGATGGCCATAGAACTTGATCGTCGTGTTGATGCTCTCGTGGCCCATGAGGATCTGGACGGTGGCCAGGCTCATGCCGGCCTCGAGGCACCGGCTTGCGTAGGTGTGGCGGAGGTCATGGAGGTTCACGTCGTGTATTCCGGCTACCCGGGCATACTCCAGGAACATGTGAGACACCGTTTGCGGGCGCCACCGGGGGAAGAGTCTCCGGCCCCGCTTCGGGATCCTGGCGAAGACCGCCCTGCCCTTCTCGTTCAGATCGATGACCCTGAACTTCCCGGTCTTGGTATTTCTGATGACGATGTGATCGGACCTTACGTCCTCCTTGCGGCTCAGATTGACGAGCTCGGCGCAACGGCAACCCGTGTACAGGTATGCTTCGACCATCATCAGGAACTCCGGATCCGGCGTGAATTTCTTCTCCTTGTTCGGCTGGAGGCTGAGGATCTTCGTTATCTCCCTGTCGCTCAACACCCGCGGCGGCTGCCATTGGACCCGGGATTGCTTCACCTTCGCGTACGGGTTCTTGGTCAGGTACTCGTGATCGACACCGTACTGGAATATGCTCTTGAGGTGGCGGATATACACATTCAGGGAAGTGTGGCTGCAAGCCTCGAGCTGCTTTTCATGAAATGACGCTATGATCAGCGAGAAACGCTTGATGCTATCCACCACGAGAGAACCTACCCTGATCGTGACAGCCGAGTCCGGTACCTGGTATTCGAAATCACACAGCTTGGTGAGGACCAGCTCATCGATCCTGATCGTCTCGTCTCTCTTCCATTGTTTGGCCAGCTTCAGGTAGAGCTTTTTGTATTCATCCAGGGTATAATCGCCCTTCTTCTTCGATATGAAAAGGACGTTCTCCTTCAGGTGGTCCAGGTATTGCTGTTTCTCGATGTTGAAGATCTTAAGGGCGGTGGCTTCGTCCCTGACACCCAGCGAGATCCTCTTCAGGCGGTTATAGTAGATGTAATAATACCCGTTTGGCTCCTTCTTCAGGACCGGATACTCATGTCTCATCGCTACATTTATATCCCTGGGTCTCTTATTTGTCAACGAACCGCCCTCCTCCGGTTGACAAGGTTCAACAGCTTGATCTTGTCTTCCTCGAGCCACGTGTCGATCGACGCCCGGTCTATCAGCCACTTCCCCCCTTTGCGGGTTCCATAGATCACGCCGGCGTTCACGTATTTCATGAGGGTCTTGTCTGAGAGGCTGACATATCGGGCGGCTTCGGCGAGCGAAAGCCACCTGCGCCCTTCTAACACCTGTCCCGATGCCATTCTTACGGTCACTTCCTTCCTCCAATGAACGAGATCATGCTCAGTGCGAAGCTCAGCAACATGATCCCTATGAAAACGCCGACAAAAAAGATCAGATATCCATTCATACCGTCACCGTTATGTTCAGCGCCGCGGCAAAGAACCAATAGAAGCCGCGTTTGACATCACCGTGAGCGAAGAAAGCCGCGGAAGCGAAAAGGGAGAGCGCTATGATCAGATAGGCAAAACAGGCTCCCTGGAAAAAGCTCATGCACCGTGCTCCTCTGCGCTTCCTGCGCTTAAACATGTATCCTCCTCCAGTAGTCTCTCCCGGGAAAGATCTCCCGTTCGGCAATGAGGAGATGCTTGCGTGTTCCGAATGGCTGCGCCGCGAAGAAGTTCAAAACCTTCCCCTTTTTCGAGGAGCGTTTCAGGATCCCCTTCTTGCGGTCGAAAACGGCGTACAGGACCTTAGGCACTTTTGGACCCCAGCACGTTCCTCAAACCGCAGACGTTGCGGTTGAAGGCATCGAGCCAGAGGGAGGCAACCCTCTCTTCGCTGTCAATGCAGACCGCGTCAATCCTCCCTGTGAGAGGCGCAGCGGCGCCGTCGAGCACCGGCATTTTGAGATACTGGTCTACTATGTACAGGATCTGAGCATCAATGTTCCGGAACTCCTTCTTCGCAAGAACCCTGAGGTCCTCCAGAAGCTGATCGCAGCCCGTGAACTTCACGATGACAGCGGTATCGCCCGGCTCGAGAGATGGGGGCGTAGCCTCTCCGTCCAGAACGCCAGCAGGAAAGCCGGCAGGAATCGCGGGCCGCCTTTTCCGTCCTTTGGTCTCGGGTTTTGGGGCTTTCGTTTCAGCCGGGGCCTTTCTCGTTTCAGGAGCGGGATCCTTCGTGGCGTGCTTTGTCCGGGGAGGATATTTCCTCTTCGGTACATACTCGCCGCGCATCTCGGTATAATGCCGGTGGCAGAGGCCATCGACCCAGGACTGTTTCTCACATCCTTCGACGCTGCACTTCTTCTTTCCCATATCAGCCTCCTTTGGCCTAACACTCTCTGCAAGCTGCAGCGGGCTTTGCCCCTCGCTGCAACAGGCTCCGGGCAGGATCTGACCGGTTACTGGCACGTCTCGCTTCGTAATCTCCTGTTCCTTGAACGGCCATCTCGGCTCGACTCCGTCTATAGCTACGTTGCCGCAATATCGGCAATGAATCTCGTTGCCTTCCCTCTGTCCCTCGGGGCGATCGCATTTTGTGCATATCAGAGGCATATCATTTTGTCTTCAGGATCTCCTTGGGCACCTTTCCCGTGAGATCTATGCCGGATTCGAGAATGAGCCTGATCAGGTCCTTCTTTCTGAGGGTGTCGTATTTCTCAGTCTTGAGCCGGAGCTTCGTTGCCGCGAACGTCTTGACCTCCGGGCCCTCGAGGAGCTTCAGGTCCTTACAGATGGCGAGGATCTCCGGGATCGTCTTGCGCTGCAGGTATTCCTTGTGAAGAATCCAGTCCCGAGCGAGATCAAGCCCGAAGTGCCTACCGATAGCATGCTTCATCGGCATATCGAAACCGGCCTGGACGTCTTCGAGGGTCAAATAGAGAGCCGTCTTCCGGATCCAGTGGATGAGATCATCACTGGAAAGTGCCTCCAGGGCAATCCATATCTTCTCCTTGTCTTCATACCAGCTGCCCTTGACGCCGAAGGCCTTTTTGAATTCCTCGGTGCTCTTGGAGCTCGCCGAGAGAAGGCTCCGGGCGATGAGGCGGAGGATATGCTCATCCTCGAACGGCATTCTGGCCGCCTCTACGGGGACCCGTTCCCGGTAAAACCTGTCCTGGAACTCGGGGCCGATGTTATTCACCCTGGTGTTCTTGCCATTGGCCCCGGATCCGGACTCATCTTTTCCGGATAAGACCGCCCGATAGCAGTCCTTGCTGCCCATGCACGCCCTGCCAAGACGGACGTGGCCGCTCAGTTCGAGGATCGACACAAGCTTCGAGCATTCCGTGCACGCGGATAGCTTGTCGGTATGGTGCGAGTAGAAAGGGCTATAGTCCGCGTAATTGATATCCTCAACCAACTCAAAACCATTGGTCTGAAACTCTGCCGCGGCCTCTGTCTCTTTCCAGTGTTCCGTGAGGTAGTTGACCTGCTTTTCCTTGAAGCATTTGGGATTGAGGCACAGGGCCTTTTCGGCGGTGAAGTCGGTCCCGAAGATACCTCCCTGGATGGACGTGTTCATGGTGCAAGTCTCGCAGTTTCCCGTGTCGAAGAGGGCGGTGCTGAGTTCAGGAGAGCGGTCGTCAATCTCCTCTCTTAGGTCGGCCACCGACCAAGGACTGTATTCGTCGGTTGCCTTCTTGTAGCATTCGAGTATATCTTCCTTGCGCGACAGTCTCATGAGCTGCTCGAGATGCCCCAGGGATACCTTGCCGTCACGCCACCCTGTCAAGATTTCCTCGGGCAACGTCAGGATCCGCACCCGCCGGCGGATGTACCGGGGATCGGATCCGATCTTGTTGGCGAGGTCCTCTACATCGCCGCCCTCTGTCGCGTAGGCCTCGAATGCCCGAGCCTCCTCGAGGGGATCGAGGTCCTCCCTCTGAAGGTTCTCGATGACCATGACGTCGAAGGCCTCCCGGTCGGTGAGCTCCCGGATGATCGCGGGGATTGTGACCATCCCTGCAGTGACCGACGCTCTCCACCTTCTCTCACCGGCTACGATCTCGTACTTCCTTCTGTCGCTCTCGGAGTCCACAAGCGGCCGGACGATGATGGGCTGCAGCACACCCTTTTCCTGGATCGACAAGACGAGCTCGGTGAAGGGTACATCATTGAAGGTCTTTCGCGGGTTCCTGGGGTTCGGCAGGATCTCATCCAGTGCAAGGTGTGAGATAACATGGGTCTTGGGGATATCCTCGCTAACCGGCCGGACCTTCTCCGGCTTCTTGGTTGGAGCTTTCTTCCTGGTTCCCGATGTCTTGGTTGCCTTCTTGGCTACGGGCACGACTGACCTCCGGTGTTGTTGGAGGCCCGGCCTCCGGATAGGAGAGCCGGGCCCCTGGGGGAAGTATGGGAAACGCTTGCCGTTGTTAGGGGACGCATCTTGCTGAGGGCCATATTGAAGAGGCCCACGTTGTGGTTTCGTACGAAGAAGCGGGACTTGAATGCATTCCCTTCGGCGTCTGTGAAACTCATCTCGAAAAGCAGCGAATCCTCCCGCTGTTCCAGGGGAAGAACACTCTTGACGAAGATCTCCCTTCCGATCTCACTCATCCTGACCTCCGCCGGCCTTGGCCTGCTGTTCGATCGGGGGTCCAGTCGCCGGTCGTCCGGATCGGCATGACACCGCAGACGTAGTCGACAGAATCCAGGACCACTACCCCGTAGGCCCCGGGGTAGCGTATGACGAGCTGGTCGCTGTCGATATGCTCCACGGCGTCGAGGAGATATTTCAGGTTGAAGGCGAAATCGAACTCGTCGGAGGACTTGAACTCGCAATCGATCGTTTCCTGGGCGTAGCCCTTTTCGGATTCCATCCGGACCGTCAGGCCTCCGGCCGAGGTTCTCGTGAGCTTGACGGGATCGTTCTTCGTGGCAAGCGCCGCCATCCTGGACAGGCATTCCAGGAACGGGATGCGCTTGGCGAAAGCTATATTGTGGGTGCCGGTGGCCGCAAGGATGCTCTCGTAATTCGGGTATGCGTCCTGCAGGGTGCGGAAGATGATGGTCGCCTGCGTCGTCATGAACTGGACTTTTGCCTCGTTGATGATCACTCCAACGGTCGCGTTCTCGTCCAGGATCTCCCTCAGGAGCCTGATGTTCCTCCCGGGTATGACAATCTGGGGAGAATCAGGTAGGTCGGGTACCTCCTTTTTCAGAAGGGCCATCCGGAAGCCGTCCGTCGCACACATCCTGAATTCTCCGCCCTTGGCCTGCATGAGGACGCCGGTAAGGATGAAGCGTTTGTCGTCCGCGGATACGGCATAAAGGACCTTTCCCAAACCGCGCAGGATGTCCTTGGCAGCTATCTGGAAGGCCTCCGTATCGTTCAGGACCTCAATGTCCGGAAACTCTTCAGGATCCATGAGGGCGAGGCCGATCTCCACCCGGCCCTGCTCAATCTTCAGGACATTTTCTCCGTCCCCGACGATCAGCGTGATCTCCTGGTCTCCGATGCTCGCGAGGATGTCCGACAGAGTGCCGGCGGGAACTACGATCTTGAGGCTCTCGTCACCGTTCGCACCAGCGAAACCCGTGATGGCGGACGTCTCGAGATCCGTCGCGGATATCTTGCCATGCTCTCCGTCGAGCTCGATGAGCACGGACCGGGTAACGGCGAGGAGGCTCTTGTGCTTCGTTACAGCTTTGACGATATCAACCTTGCTCTGCAGGTACTGGCGATCTATGGTTATTTCCATAAGGTCTCCTCATTGCGAGGGAGCCCGCGGTCATGGTGATGATCAGAAGGTGCGCGGGCCCCCTCAATAGCGTAGTATTCGTGGAGGCCAAGCTGCCGGCCGGGCCGGGCTGCCCCACTACGGTAATTCGGATTATTGCCTATCTCTGCGAGGATCATCCATACGACCACGAAGATGATGACGGCCACGAGGATCCCGTTAAGGATCTCCTCAAAAAGGTCCCCCTCACTTGTGGTCAAAAGTGATAAATCATTGTCCTCAGAAACGATGACACGAGCTTTTGAGCAAAAATTTTTTGAGGTCATCTTATCGCCTCCTTGACTACCTCCAGGAGTGCACCGATCGCCCTCAAGGCCTCCCGACCCTCCCGGATGATCTTCTTCGCCTCGATGTGCGAGATCCTGCTGTCCATGAGGCCCTCGGACGTGGCCTGGGCGAGGTCGGAGAATTCTTTAATCGTCTTGATGAGCTCATCGTTCACCGCGGTGCCGGCGCCGTGAGCGGGCAAGGGAAAACAAACCAGGTCAAAGCGATGGTTCAAATAGTAGATGGGAGAGAGAGCGTGTGGGCGTGGGATGCCCAGGCGAAGAGCCGTCTCGAGAACTGTGGCTATCCTATCGAGGGGATTGTAAGCGCCTGAGTCCGTGAAATCAACGTGCGGCTCCTGCCACTTCGCTACCAGGCTCACGGAAACACCTAGAGCCTTTGCATGGTCGACGGTCCTTCCTTGAATTGCCTCCTGCATGGCTTCATATGAGTGCATTACACCCTCCCCCTTGATGCATAATTGAAACCCTGCCATTTTGATGTGACTCTATACTCATGAAACTATTTGACATCAGCCCCCGCCCCGTGACAGAATCATCTTGTCGAAGGAAAAGACCGCCACGTGTACGGGCGGGGGAGGTTTTTGTTGACGGCGAAAAGGAGGTGCCGATGCCTATTTCGGTCGCAGTCTCTCTCAAGGGTGCCCGCGGCGCGCAATTAGAGCGTGTTGAGATTGGCATATATGAACACGACGTTGCGATAGGTGAGCAAAGCAGATCATGCTCGGTTAAGCTCACCGTAAAGAGAGAGGAGATTATGGGCCTGTCTTTCAGTGACATCGAGAGCCTCTGTGTGGATCGCACGGAAAGTTTTCTAGAGCTGATTTTAGGCAACCTACGTTCCGGTCGTATGCATCGAGAAAAAGAGCAATGAGTAGTCTTTGGATATACCCTCTGACGCGGCGAGGACACCAGGATAGAGGACCCTTATGAGGTTGCGGAGAGGAGATTTCCATCCTTGCTTTGATGCGTTCAGCCCTGGCCAGTTCGAGGCGGCTCTTAGCGAGGCGGATTTCTCTCACAAGCGGATCCGCTTCCAGCCCGGCCCGTTCATTCAGCACCCGGGCCTTCAATCTGTGGACCGTCTCCCGGGCACGGAAGGACTCGTTTCTGAGGGTTTGGAGGAGGTTATTCATGGCCGATGTCCTTGACGGCGTCGAGATCGAGCTTGTCTGCAAGAAATGCGGCCGCGTGGCGAAGAAATCTGTCAGATGGGTAAAGGGTAACGTGAAGTTCACCTGCGCGTGCGGAACCGTGATCCGTCTCGATACGAACCAGTTCAGACAAATCTTCGCCAAGCTCGATCGGGGTCTTGCTGATGTTCACAGCACGGCAAAGAAGTTTAATGATTAGAAGAATGGGCTTGGCATCGGGAACTATTTTAAGGGTCACGGTTTTAGAAGGGCTCATGAGAGACTCCTTTGGGGATACGCTTGATAAAGAAAGGCAAGGGGATACCTAGAAGGGTTATTTGACACGTCTTTCGACGTGACCCCCTTGCCCTGTGTGCAGGAGATGGAGATATGCCAAGGCAGAATCGTATGAGAATATGTCCCAGCTGCATGTATGGCGTGAACGCAGGGGACGTCAAATACTGCGAGGAGTGCGGCACGGAATTGATCGCCAAGTGTCCAAACCCTTCCTGCAATGAGAAGATCCGGACTGAAACGGCCAGATATTGTTTTAAGTGCGGTCATAGCCTGCGTCCTGGTGTAAACGGTCCTTCAGCCGCGGAGCAACAATGAGATTATTCTCAATGTCACCCTCAACAGAAGCAAGTATGTCCAGGGCAACGTCCTCTTCCAAGCCCACCAGCATGTTGAATATCGTCTCTACGAGTTGCTCTTCGTCTTTTTCGGACAGATCGCGGATGCCGACCTGCTTCATGGAGATGGCCTCCTTCAGGGTGCCTTTCTTTCTTTTTTCGGATTTTCCAGTGGTCCCTTCCATTGGAAACAATCATAATTGGCATACCAATAGTTGTCAAGCAAAAAATATCGGTATGCCTATACGAGCTTAAGATGATTGGCAAACGGATAGAAGAATACCGCTTACATAAAGGCTACAAAGTAGCCGAGTTAGCTCGTATTATTGGTATTGCTCAGGGGTCCCTTTCTGAAATAAAAAACGAACACTCAGAGCCCAGGGCAGATACGCTCGAAAAGATTGTTCGGAATACCGATGTTGACGCCCACTGGCTTCTCACGGGCGAAGGATCGATGATCAGGAGTACCCAGACCATCGAAGAGGGCGATACCCCATTGACTCGATTGCGTTCGGTGAAGCCGGGTACCCAAGCCCTGGTAAGCGACCTCATAGATATCCTCGAATCAGATGACGCTATCATGAAGACCGCCATCACTGAGAACATTAAGGCTTTCAAGATATCCGTCGATCGGAAGGCAAAGCTCGAGAAATCGGACGTCGAGTCAGACTTTAAGACTCGGGAATCACTCGGGGAGAGCAAGCATCGGAGAGACAAACATCGTGTGGGCGGGGAATAACGGTAATAAGGGGCGGGCTGGATGAGACGCTCGAAGACCATCAAGACAGGGATGCTGGAGTGTACAAGCACTGGAAAGGGCTCAAGGACCGCGGAGTGGTTGTCATCTACCTGGAACCGTTGAGATTGTTCTATTTGCATGATTTGCTATATTGGACGTGGCTTAACCGAGAAACAAGCAGTTGATTTAGCTTTCATTTTAAAGGGGGGCGTCGTGAAAAGATACATCATTCGACATAATCCCGAGAATTCAGCGAATACTCCATATTACCACAGGTTCAACATGAAGCGCCTAAGTGATCGAGTCATTGATGAGCTCATCGGTATCTGCAAGGGATGCATAGTGGATAAAAGTCTTACGGATGAGGAAATAAGGTTTCTCGAAGGATGGATAGCAGAAAACAGTGAATTCAAGGAATTGTACCCCGTGAACGTTTTCTACCAACGCATCAGAGAGATATTGCTCGATGGCATCATTGACGACGGCGAACGAAAGCAACTGTTATCTCTTCTGATGGAATTCACGGGAGCTGGTCAAGACAACAAAAGAGTGAAGGCATCGTCTTCGTTGCCCCTGGACCACCCATTGCCCAAAATAGTTATCCCGGCAAACAGCTTTTGCTTCACCGGCGTCTTTGCCTTCGGTACCCGAGAACGCTGCGAAACCGAGACAACTCTTCGACAGGGGCTAATCAGCAAGAACGTTACTCAAGGAACCGATTACCTTGTCGTTGGCACCATGAGCAGCGCTGATTGGATTCATTCTTCTTACGGAAGAAAGATAGAAAAGGCTATGGAACTAAAGCAAAAGAAGAAGAAGCCATGGATCGTATCCGAGGAACACTGGACACAGCACTTAGTTTGAGAATAGAGCAAGGAGAACGTTGATGAAACCCTTATTGTTCATCGCAGCAATCTCAGTTCTTCTCACGGCCTGCGCTACGCCCCCGCCACAGCTTACCCGCCAGGAGTGGTTGGATATGACCCAGCGTACATTCAAGGATACCACAGTTGACAAGGTTCTGGAGACCAGCGAAAAGGTACTCAGACTCGCGGATCCGAGCGACGTTCAAATACATCACCTTCCAAACAAGATGGTTGGCTCCCGCAAATACCTTATCTATGCTGTGTTGGCAGCTTCGTTTGGCAGCTACAACTTTGACGTAACAGCCGTTCAAAAGGACACTGATGTCATCACGCAACTATACGTCGGTTCCTCGGCTCAGAGCATTATCCCAACGGCAACGATGACCCCTGGAGTTCAAGGCGGTTGGGGTGGCGTTGGTGCCACAGCTTCAACCGGTCCCGTCAACGTCGGAGCTCCGTTTTCAGACAAGGAAGTCTATTCGCTTTTCTTCATGCGGATGGAGAGTCTTCTATATAACAAGCCATGGATAACCTGTGAACACGCCAAGAATGCCATCTTTAAGAATGCGCCAGGCCGTGTTTTTGAACCGTTATGCTTGCTAGCCGACGACAATGAGCCTCCTGCAACGCCTTAATGCTGACCATCCACTTCTTCTTGAGGTTCGAAAAGGATAGAATTCCGCCATGAAGCCCTTTAGGAAGTATTATAACAAGTACTGGGTAGGTCTGAACAAGGACACGTTGGTTCAGTCCCTCATTCTCGTAGCCTACTTACTAACCCTTGGCGTGCTGTACTGCAACCTTGGCAAGCTCGACGAACAAATCACGGAAACCCGCCGGCAAGCCGATGCTGCTTTCACCCAACTCCGACTGACTCAGTCGCAGACCTCTGCTGCTCTTGATCAGCTTAAATTGACTCAGCTTCTTAACGATCCCGCTTGCGCAATCAAAGAGTTGAGGGTCGAGAAAGTTCGTGAAAATGTAGTTCAAATTTCGCCCGTGTTAAAGAACTATGGGAAGAGTGTCGAAAAGAATGCTTCTTTCAAATGGAAAATAGAGATCGTGAAGAACTGGAAGGATAAGGCGAAAGCAACACGGCTTCTGGCCACATCGTGGACGGGGACAGATCATCTCAAAATATTGCCAGAGCAGGATGTAACTCCGATCAGAATTCAGTATCACAGGGATCGCTTCAACGACATGGCCAAAGGCTACGAGAGCGCTGTATTAGTCTCCATAACCGTCGGGTATCACGACCTGAAAAATCAGGCGCAGCGCTATACGTGCGTTTACTTGATCACCAGATTGGCAGACCTCAAGCAGGACATTTACGAGACAACCCTCCTTAGTGCTACGTAATGCAAGCTTGCCTTTGACCATTGTTCAACGGGGCAAATTTGAGAATACAGGTCTACCACCGACTCCCCTCATTGAAGAAGGCCTCTTCCTGTTCATCTGTGAACCCGAGCGCTGTCTTTATACTCTGGAAAAGCGTGTTATCTCGATCGACGGTTGTCGCATACTCCCACTGGATCTGCGCTACCTGACCTGCCTGGGCGATTGCAGCCTCGACCTGAGACAGAACACCCATGGCCAGCATCTGTAGACGCGCCTGGCGCATAGTGAGGGACGTGACACGGTTGGCAAGGGCCTCCTGGATGGCCAGGTAATCGGCTTCGAGGGTGGCGTAATTGGCAATAACGTCAGCGGCAGCCGCCAGCTCCCCGGCGGTCGGTTCAACCAGCCACTTGATTTCCGTTCCCCACACCTGAAACTTTGTCGGGTCAATCCTCTCAGCCAAGAGGGTACACACGATACTTGCATTCATCAGTCAGTCCTCCTGAACGATAACATGGTACATCCAATATAAGTGTCATTCCCGTGTACGCTCCTGTTCCCAGATGCTGAATAGACATTACTGCCGCCGTGAATGGTATCCCCATTATTAAGGTACACTTTCTTCTTGTACGTTGACATCGAGTCTGAGTTTCCGACGGCGATGCCGGCATCGTCTATGTTGCAGTGTCGATTTTGCGATTGTATCGTCGCAGATCCGTAGGTGGCTGATCCCGTTTTGATAATCACGTCACCGATGCAATATGCTCCAGCGCTGGAGGATGCGGAATGTCGATATGATATCTCATAGACACCCGCTTGCTTGACGACAGCAGAAACAACCGATTGACCTATATCTGATGCCTGAGTGATCGTGGTGGCAAGGCTGACGGATTTGCCGTAGTCGCTTTTCGGATTCCAGATGACCTGCGGCGCCAGTTCCGCGGACGTCGATGAATCATAGAACGTCCAATTGGGGGTATTCGCGGTGTTGTAATTGGCCCAGGCCTCACCGACACAAACACAGTGATGTGAGGCGCTTCGCGTGTACGTGCTTCCGTCTTCCAGAAGGACATAATCATCATCGCCTGGTGTCGTGGTAGCGGGAACATTATGAAAGCCAGCAAAGCGACTGAGGGCCCACACGATGCCGGTTCCGTCAAAGATGGCGTACTTGTGAACCTTTATCTTATCCGCTCCGCTCATGGCACCCCAGTAGGCCGTAGCGTCGGCAAGGATGAACTGTGATGTGCCTGACAGGTAGGCCCCGGATCTCTTGCGAAACGTGTAGCCGTTGCCGTCCGGGATGGCCACCGTTATGACGTTGTCCGAATCCGGGACGGCTCCTCCCGACTTCGTCAGGAGGTCGAGCTTGTTCACGCTCGCATTCACCACGGGTTTCAAATTCTTGACGAGTTCGGCATTGAGGGTTGAAGGGGCTAGGATCTTGTTGGTAATTGCTCCGGCAAGGACCTCCGAGGCCGTGGCGAAGGCGATTCCTTCCTCGGAGAAAGTCACGGTCCCCGTGCTGGTCTCGATGGTGAGGATTGTCACCCATTCATGCCCCTCTACGCCCGTGTAGGCCTTGAGGATCCACGTAGTCCCCTCATCGAACCACTGAAGCATGCCCACATACGGAGTCGCCGTGGCCTCTTCCCCGAGATTGTTTGAGACGAGGGCCTGCAGAGCAGCATTGACCGCCGCTCGATATGCTACACCGCCCTTGGCAATGACGTTCGTGATGTTGTAGCTATGTTGCATTTGTCCCTCCTAGAGCACCCATTCCACTACTACGACACCTTGCTGACCAATTCTGCCATTGGCATCGGTAGTATTGTAGCTCCCTCCTGCCCCATATGCAGGCCAACTGCCATAGACCGAGTTTCCGCCGATCAATCCTTCATTGTAGTTGCCGATGCCCTTGCCGTACCCGCCAGGGATATTGATGTGCCCGTTGCTCCCGCTGCCCCCGACACCATTATGATATCCGCCACCCCCTGATACGGTTGTAATGGGAGCACTGCCCGAGGAAATGTAGCTGGCTCCGCCGTGCGTCGCATAACCGCCACCTGCGCCAACGACGACGTTAATGTATTGACCTGCCGTGAAGCCCGACAGCCATACTATGGCCGTTGCGCCTGCGCCACCCCCGATGGAATAGTTACCCGTGCCCCAGTATGTGCCTGCGCCGCCGCCCGTAATCGTGAATTTGAACACCGTGCTGGCAGTCGTGCCCGCGGGGAATGTGAATGTCCCGGAACTGCCAAAGATTGCCCTCTGCAACTTCCCGGTATTCGCGGGCGTGATCCACCCGGCGTCGTAGTCCGCCCCGGTCGTCTTTGCCAAGACCTGCCCTGTTGTACCCCCTGTCGGCAGACTACTGGCTGATCCTCCTATGTCGTTGAAGGTCGTCCCGTCATTGGAATACTGCCATTTCGACCCCGCTGCCTGATACCTGAGCCTGGGTTTGTTGCCCGCATCGTTGTTGGCCACTATATCGATGTCCGCCGAGGCGCCATTCCCGATCCTCAGGGCGTTCACGTCTATCCGCGCCTGCACGGTCCACACGGGGGCGCTTTCGGTTCCTGTGTTCAGAACGATCTCCAGGTTCCCTCCGTCCGATCTGATCGCCCACTCCTCGCCCGATGCCCCTGTATCGTTCAGCCTGAGCAGAAGCGCATCTCCCTCGATCTGCTGGGACTCGGTGAAGCTATTCTCGTCGAAGGTCGCAGCCAGGCCCAGATAGATGTCGGACAGGGTACCCATCGTTATCCATGCTGTATTGGCTGGATTTCTACGCTTCAGAAGATTGTTCGTAAGGTCGGGCCAGAACATGTTCGGGAAGGTCGCTGCAGGCTCGTCGGCACCTTCGTTCAGGGTGGCCAGGGCTTTGAGGGCTGCGTTTATCGCCGCCCTGATCGTTGCTCCGGTATTTGCATCCGCGGTGGTGATGTCGTAGTCGTGTTGCATGACGCCTCCCTTAGTATCCTGCGGCCGTCCAGTCGACAAGCCGTTCAACTGGTGACGTGCCGTTCTTTATGACAAGACTGAAACCATCCGTTGTTATGAGACTCGGATCGAGGTACGGATAGTCCCCATTTTGCCATCCCTGTATGGTTACTCCAATTCGGGGTTTGCCCATGAACGGCGTTGTGAATGTCGGCGCGATACCACCGGTGCCGCAGTCCACATCCTGTCCGGACTCGCTCCTGTCCGGCATGTCGGCGTAGGAATGGATCGCCGATATGAGGATCCCGAGCGTGGCGTCCGGAGCTGTCATCACAACCCGGCGCTTTATGTAGCGCGCCGTAAAGTCACCGACAACGAAATCCATCCAGTCTGAGTATGACACTCCGTCGCGGCTCGTGGAGATCTGCGTCTTGATGGTCGCTCCGGCCGTGTCCCCATCGAAGTTCTCGATCGCATCAAAATCGCTAATGTCGTCGAATGACTGTGACCGGTCGAAGCCGGAGAACTCGACCAGCATGCTGCACCTGGCCGTCTGGATGCTCCCGAAGTCGAGTTCCTCGAGTTCGTAGGTCCCTTCTGTCACGTAGCCCGAGTCGAGGGAATCAAAATCCTCGAGAGCGTCCACCTCCTCGATGTCGTCAAGCCCCAGGATAGTGTCGAGATAGAGACAACCGTTGATGATCGTGAGGCCTGTCTTCGTCCCCGAAAAGGTAGGTTCTTCTATGTCTTCCCGGTATGCGTTCCAGTGCAACACCGTGGGCACGTCCGTGACGATGTAGGCGGCGTTCTCACTCTCGTTCTGAGGCTCATTGAGATCCACGGCTTTGACGGCGTACTTTCCGGACAGGGCAGCTGGGAGGGTCACGGAAGTGCCGTAAACCTTCGACATCTCCGTCATCTTGTTCCAGGTGTCGCTGGTATTCTGCGAGAATTTGAGCAGGTAATAGTCGATGTCCGGATCCGCCACCGCATCCCACGACAGTATCAAACCCCCCTGGGCCGGACTGGCGCGGAAGTTCTGAACATCCGAGGGTGCGCGTGTCTTGCCGTAGATGTAGACGCTCTTGACAATTCCGCTCTCTATGCTCTTGTCGGCCGTCACACAGAAATAGTACAGGGCCCCTTCCTTGAGCAGCGGATCGGTCTCGTATGACCGGTTTGTGGTGGATCCCAGTAGCGTCCACGGTCCCGCAGCGGAACTCGCCTGGTATATCCAGTATTGGAGGGCGTAGCCCCTCCAGGTCAAAGAAGCCACGGATTCGAACGTTCCAAGAGGGCTCTTCCGGAATATCTCCGTTACATTGAGGCCCGCCAGCACAGTAAGGCTCGATGCGTTTGAGATCGCCGGCACGGCAACCGAATCATTGTAGACATCCGCCACGTGCTCGACCGCGGTGATTCTCCTCTTCATATCCTGCGCCTTGGCGATCCTCGTGATCCTGAACAGCTTGCTGACTCTGCCTACCTCACCAAAGCTATAGTTTGACAAGGGGGGCGGGGTGTTCTCCCACGAGCTCGTAAGGATAAGCTCGCTCGTCGTCTTGGTGGCGGCGACAGCCTCGACAGTCAGTTCTTCCAGTACGTCTGTTTCGTAATGCTGCACCTGAATCCCGTAGGTGGTGTCCGGTTCCAGCGTGACCTCCCGGTCCAGCGTCACCGTGTTCGCCCGTGCCAACACAACGCGTCCCGAGTAGCCCCATTGAGGTACGTCGTGAGCCACCCGTACAATATCTCCCGGCAGGCAGTGGATCGCATCCACGTCGGCTTCCCACGAAGCCGTGAGCGTGATGTACCTGTTGCAGTTCAGCAGGAATTTGCCATGCTTTATCGCCATGGTCCGATCGGTGCAGCCAACCAGGTCCACCTGTCTCGGTGACACGTCGACCCCGAGATCATCGAAGCCATCCTGCTCGACAACAACTGGTTGCTTCTTGTAGTTCAATTCGGCATCGTAGTAGACCACCTCGATCTGGTTCGCCCGGTCGTCCATGGGCAGCCACTCCTCGCCAAAGGAGTTCCTGTTGATGTTCCCCATGCTGAAGAGGAAACTGTCCGCCGGCAAGACATCACCGTCGTAGATGCAGGTGAATTTCGACCCTATCTGCAGAACGTTGCCGCGGCCTAGCGTACATATCGTGTCGAGGGCCCGCCTCAGGTTCTTCATCGTGTCGAAATAGATGTTGCATGTGTAGCCCTTCTCGTCGCACCAGTCAGCCCACTCCAGGAACTTCTGGTAGATGATTCGGGAGTACGGGACCGCTCCACCGTATTCGTCGTTGTGGACGATATCGTAGGCGGCCCAGGCCGGATTCGTGGCCGGCTTGTTCTCATAGGCCGAGCCGGTCCAGACCGGCACGGTGAGACGGGATCCAAGGCACGTCACGCGGGGAGTGGAATTCGAGAGCTCATCCGTGGCGAGCGCGTTCACGGCCAGCAGGGCCACACCCGGATAGGTGAAATCGTCATAAATGATCTCTTCCAGATATTCCCAGTACGTGTCGTTCCTGTAGCGTGACCCGGTGGGCAGGGCTGATGTCAGGACAACCCGGAGATCGTATTGCCCGGGATCGAGATTATCGATCCTCCTGTATTCTCTTATCGCGCTGTTCTGCGCGGCCGTGACGGTGTAGGTCCCCCATATCGACCAATCGGGATCCTCAGACTTCTTGTACTCGACCTGGTAGGTTACCGACTGGGCCGTCAATCCCCCGTTGTCGTTCGCGTAGTACAAGCCATAGGGCAGGTATATGCCGACACCCAGCCCCTGAGCGGTGTTCCCCATCGTCTGACGTGTCACATGGGACGTTGAAAGCCTGGCGCCAACGGGCGTGTCGAGAATGGTGTCGTTGAAATACGGGATTACTGCCTGGTCGTTTGTCCCCAGGCGGGTCACGAGCTCGACGGAACTGTAGTAGGCGGCCGGGTTATCATTGATCTCGACGTCGCTTATGGAATCGATGCCGGTCTGTCCTCCTTCGCACACTGCATACAGGACATTGAGGTATTGGGAGTTACCGCTGGTCGAAACATATCGCCCGTTGATATGGGGCGTCACCCGGTGGGTCCCGTAAAGGACGCCGAGCATTCCTCCTTCCTGGTCGCCGTTAGGCGACGGATCCCAACCATAGGTGTTCGATTTGCTGTAGTCGGCGGAGGCATAGGACGCATCTACCGAGTCGACAGATGATGACACCGGGAGGATTGCGTTGACGAGAAGACCACCGGCGACCATGACCCCCATTCCTGCCATGGCACCCCAAAATGCTGCAGTGCCTGTTGCCGCGATCATGCCGCCGCCGATAAACGACCCCCCCATGAGGACCGATCCGACACCGGCCGTCACTATGGAAGCCGCCACCACAACTGCGAGCATCGCGACAGTCCGGACGATATCCTTGCCGCCTCCTCCACCCCCGTCCCCACCATGGGGCACGGCTGCGAATACGATCGAATCTCCGGCTGTCGGCAGTATTCTATCGATCTCCTCATCCGTCAGGATCCGTGATGGCATCGTCCTGGTGGTCAGCGACACAACAACGTCAAAACCGCTGTCCAGGGGAGCGGGAAAGAACTCCCGCACGGCGTCACGCATGGACGGAAGACGGTCCACCTCCATCACTATCCTGCTCTCGAGAGGCTTGAAGGGATTCTTGATACAGGTCAGGAGGATCTTTTCCACCGGTAGTATCCTTTGATCTTGTTCTTCCAGACTGGGTCGTACACATGGGAAACGATGGATCCGGCCTTCTTCAGCGTATGGATGAATTTCCCATAGCCCACGTAGATCCCGAAGTGGCAGACCATACCGGGAAAATGTGTATTCGCAGCCAGAGCCACTGCACAGGGAGTCTCAGGCTCCCGCAGCTCTTCCCACCTGCCGACTTCCTTCTCGAACTGTGCCCGGATCTCCTCGGTTGCGAAGCAGGAGATTGTATAATCCGGCAAGGTGATGCCATAGCATTCCTTGTAGATGGCCATGAAGAGACCATAGCAATCGTAGAGAGGCCTCCTGGTCTCGGGATCGATCTCGCCGCGGCCGTGGTTGCGGAAGGGACAGCCTATGAAGTCACGCAGATCCCTCATACGAACACCGGCGAATTACCGACCCCGGGGAATCCTCCGAACCGTGCGGAGTTATTCAGTTCCCGGCAGCGGGCAAGGGTCCTGTTGCAGGATGTGGCGGCACCCGTGTAGCCGCACCTCGTTCCCTTGAATTGCTTATATCTACAGCGGTTCCTGAGGAGCCTGTTAAGCGGAAACCGCTTGTTGAAGGGATTGTTCGCCCCCAGGGTGAACGTGGCCCATTTCGCGTTCGTCTTCGGCTGCTTCAGGTGAAAGACGTATTCCGTTTCCGGTTCCGTGAGATCGAGGTGGGCCGAGTGGACCACCGATATCGTAAGCTCTATCGGGCTGTAGCCGTTGACCTTCGTGTAGTAGTCGTAATCCTGGAGGTATCCCTCCATGGCCCGGGTGATGTTGGACACCTTGATGTCTACACGGGGGACCTCGCCGGTCGATGAATCGGAGATCTCATCGATCTCGAACGGGAAGGGCACATAGGTGTTCCCGTTCCAGACGGTCTCTTCGTTGTCGCTCGTGACCCTGATGTTATCCTCGAGGCCGGGCACGTCGATATCGAGGAGTATGATCCAGGTACCGCCTCCCTCCAGCTTGTTCTTTTCCTGGATCGCCTGGGATGATATGGGCAGCGGCATTACAGTTCCTCCAGGTAGACGTCGATCTTCCTCATGCCGTGAGACACCTCCTCGTATGGGATAGTGTCTTGCGCAAAGACAACGGTATATGTGGTACCGGTGACCTCGCTGGTCCAGGTGAAGGCTTCACCAATATGGCTGTCAAAGAACGTAATGATGCTCTGGTACTCTGCGATCGGGATCCGATCCCATGGCAGGTGGATGCTTCTCTCACGGGCCCTGCTGGCGGCGGACCGAACCTGGACGTAGTTTGCCTCCTTTTCGGTCCTGATCTGTGGCTTGTAATGCTCCCCCTTTGCCCCGTAGGTCCACGGTGTTGCGTATGCCTCATTGAAGCTGTCCATTCTCTATCCCCCCAGACCGCTCTTCAGGCCATAGGCGTTCCGGTTGTACGCATCGAGCCAGAGAGTGACGATCGTCTCCTGAGGGTTGACCTGAGTGGTCTCCTGCCTTGCTTTGACAGGTTGCCCCGTATTGTTGTTGACGATAAGTGAAACCTTCGGCTGTGTCCCCTCGGTTGTCTTCGCCATACGAGTCAGCCATTCGTTTTGCTCCCGTGTTATGTAGCGTTCACCCACGCGGTTGATTACCAGCCGCTCGTCGTCATTGAGGCCGCCCGCATGAAAGGTTGGAATGAATTTTCTGACCTCGCCCCCGCTGTGGTGCACGCCAGGGACGTAGTTGGCGCTGGAGGGAATGCCGACGGAGCCGGTTACAGTGGACGACAGCGTCCCGCTGGAGAAAATGCCCTGCACCAGGGACGTGAGACCTGTGGACACCTGCTGTCCCAGCGCGTTCGCCAGGGCCCGGTGAACAGACTTCAGAAATGAGTTGAGATAGTCCGCCAGTGATTGAAGCTTTCCCTGGAAGGCGTCGAAGAAAAAGTCGGAGAAGGCGGATTCCATCGCCTGGGCCGACTCCCGGGCCATCTCCACGCCCTGCTGGAACACGGATTTCATATCCCAGAGATAGTCTCGCAGGCCCTTGCCGAGACCTTCAGTAAATAATCCGTCCTGCTCTTTCAATGTGATGTTGAGATCGATGAGCTTGGACCGCGTCTCGTCTATTTTATCCGCCCAGAGGATCTTCGCCGTGGGATCGGTCTCGTTCTCCCAGTTCTGCTGATACGCGCTCAGGATGCTCTGGTAAACGGAGATGCGCTGCCGGGTGATATCTAATTTCGATCCGGAACGTTCCTTCTCCATCATGTCGAGCTGGGACAGATAGCGGCGGCTCTCCGCTTCCATCACCGTGTTAATGTAGTCAAGCTCGATCTTCTTCTTTTTCTCCGCCGCCGCGGCGGTTACCTGGACCATCTTTTCGGAGATCTCTTCATGGCTGAAGCCAGCCTTCTTGAGCTTCTCCTCCGATTCCCTCATGAATTTATCTTCGGCTGCCAGACGTCGTTCCAGCTCGGGAGCCGTGCGCTCGGTGACCTGCTGCTCCACGTCCGTCCAGGCTTTCAGTTTCTTCTCGGCGTCGGCGGATCGGGCTGCCTGTTCCATGGTCTTGCGCCACTCTTCAACCTTGGCGGTATCAAAACCCTTGCCATGCTCTTTCGCATACTTCCCGGCCTGAGCGATCAAATCTTCGTATTTGTTTCTGATGTCTTCAAGCTTGCGGGATAGGTCATCGTCCGGAAAGAGGGCCTTCCGTATATCGGTGTCAAGGTCCCTGAGCTTGGAGGCCCAGCTCTCGAGGGCGTTCTCGCCACCCTTGCCGCCGCCTTTTTTTGTGGACGTCTCGCCGGAACCATACGTCGGTTTTCCAAGACCACTAGGGATGTGCTGGGCATTTTCGTATTCCTTTTTGGCGCGCGCTTCAGCCACCTTGTTCCTTGCCGCCTGTTTTGCCGCATCCCTTGCCAAAAGGGAATCGGCCACGCTCTCAGGGAACCGCAATAGCATGGCGCTACCCTCGCTCGTTTTTTTCGCCAGATCTCCCGCGGCCGAACCGATCTCTCTGAGGGCCTGCTTGAGTCCTTGAAAATCCCCCGTAGCTATGGACGTCAAGACATTCGCGGCGCTCTTAAGGACCTGTACAAAGTCCCAGCCCATGCCAATGAGTTTGCCCATTATCTCCGTAACTGGCCGAATAGCCGCCAGGATATCGCCCCAGCCGTTGGCGGCCATGACGATGAGTTCGAGAAAGAGCTTAACGACGGGGCCGAACTCCTTGAGGACGTTCCAGATGTCCACGGCGAGGGTCTTGATGTCGTTGAGGGCCACCAGGACACCGTATTGAAGGTCGTCGGACATCTGCGAGAGGTCCCCCGATTCCTTGAGGGCGGAAAGTGACTTGTCCCACTCTTTGAGGCCGTCGACCACCTCAAAGATGACCGTCGTGAATGCACCGCTTCCTATCTCCCCGAGCTTGAGTCTCAGTTCCTCGGTGTACCTCTCCATGGATTTGAGCTGCTTGCCGGCGGTACCCATTGCCGCCTCGTAGGCACCCTGTATCTTCGTTCCCTGCTCCAGAACGGCATTCATGGCTATCTGTTGCTTTTCAGCCTGGGTGAGCTGGTCTGCGCTCTTGCCGACCGTATCGGCCGCTTTCTTGTATTCCTGTTCGAAATTGACCGTGATTCCAATGGTTCGGAGGACCTCCGGCTGCAAGGTCACAATCGCGTGAATCATCTGCTCGAGAGCCTGAGAGGAGTTGACGTTTCCGATAACTGCCGCGTCTTGGGCAACCCGTGCAAGCTGTCCGGCCTTGGAGAGGTCGAGTTGGGCCTGAACCATCCGTATTATGCTTTGCTGGGACGCCTCCGTTGTGATGCCCATGGCCTTGACCTGGCCGACATAGGCGGCCACCTCGGCTTTCGAAAGCTGGACGTTGCGCCCCATAACGCCGAGGACTGCGGAAAGGGTCTCCACACGGCTCGTCAGCATGATGGCATCTCTGGCGATATCGAAGAGTTTCCAAGCGGCAACAACACCCATTATCTGGGTCTTGATACGACCGAACTGGTTTTCTACGGCATTGAGGTGGCTCTTGCTCCTCGCAAAGGATTCTCCCACGCCGGTGCCTGCCTTGTCCGCCTCGTTTCGCAACGCTTTCAGTTGCTTCGTGATACCGTTGAAGACCTGCGTGGCCCTATCAATTCCTTCTATGATAAGCTGGACTCTGTCATCCGCCATGTACAGCCTCCCTAATTACTGTTTCCGTTTGTCGCAATTCTTGCAGGCCCACTCGAGGAACTCACCGAACTCGAATTTGCACCTCTCGCGTTGCCTGCCGTCGCATCGTTCTTCCTTGGCCAGAAAACCGATCACCGCTTCCCTGAAGAGTCTCCATCGAGACCGCTCCTTTACGTAGGGAAGACATTCCCTCAGGGTGAATCCCCAGAGAATTCTCGTTCGCTTTGTGATGTCTCCTCCGGAGAGGGCGATAACGATGTCTTCGATCCAATTTTCGCCTTCGTGATCCCCGCCATTATCCCCGTCAACCTCCCGAAAATGGAAGCTATCGGGTTCAAGGACAAAAAATGGTCTATCACCTCCATGGCGGTGCCGATGTCCATGAATTCCCGCATCTCCTCGGCGAGAACCTGTGGATCTTTGTCCTGCATCCTCGTGTGCTTCTCTGTGAGAACAATCGCCATCGCTACCGGCAACCGGTCGCCGAGGAGCTGCACGATCTGCTCGATACCCATGTCGCCCGTTATCTCGACACCCTTGAGGACATCGTTAATCTGACCTATCTGTCCCAGTACGAGCGGGCGTTGAACATAGCTTCTGCCGTTTATCTCGTAGATGTATTCCCTCTCATCCATCAGGTTTTCTCCTTACTACTGAGCGTACCCGCTCACCTTGTTGGCCACTTCGACCCGCACGGATCCGTAGGTATCGTCCTCGAGGACCTGTAAGTCCCCTTCCTCGCCGACAAAATTGCCGTTGACCTTAAGCGGCGCCGTAAGGACAACGCAACGCGGGAATACGACATCAACGTAGAAGTTCTTGCCCGTTTCGAACTCGGCCCCCGTGGCCTTCATCTGGACACCGAAGTACTCATTGTCGAGAATCTTCCGCTGCATGATGAAATCCCGGAACTGCCTGTCCAGTTTGAGGGTCTGGATCCTTCTCTGACGATATGCATAACTCGCATACGCCCCTGTGCCTCCCGGACGGAATTCCACGGCCATCTCGTTGCTGATGACATGTTCGATGGATTCAATCTCTTCGCTCATGCTGTGCCCTTCGAGGAACGTCGTCCCGTTCCACAGACCGCCTACCTTCACAACCAGGTCGGTGACCCTGAGCGGAGACTCATCGACTCGGGCCGGGAAACTGCACCAAGCTGGCTCGGTCGGCGCGTAAAGGATCTCGTAGCTAGTCGACGTCGCCTCTTCGCCCGGTGCCGTGATGGTAAGGACCGCCGGCGTGGCGGACGATGCCGCAGTGATCGCGACATCCTTGTATTCCCCGGTCGTCGGCACGAGGACACGAACGGCGTGGATGCTGTCCAGCCGTGCCGCCGCGGTCGCTCCCTGGACAGCGTTCGCCGCGAGGGTGAGCTCCATGGCATTGTATGCGGCTGTTACCGTTTCCTTCGTCACGTTGTCGGTGTACTTCCCGGTACCCTTGACGGAAAGACTCAGCTTCGCCCAGGAGTCTTTCGCGAATGTCGCGGTGAGTTGATCGACCAGGAAAGAAGCGAACCTTCTTTTCATCACCGTCTGACCGAGCCTGCCGGCTGCGGTGAAAGATGGATTGCACATCTCTTCTGTCGGCGTAATCACGTGTTTGTAGCCTGTTCCCCAAGCACTCGGCGAGCACGTTCCCAGCGCAAAGGCGTAGCCGAATGCAAAGTCCTGCGGCTTGGCTTTCGAGAATGTGAGTGTTGTCTCTGATAGGGCTCCCAGATTGTAAGCCCTATCCGGTTCTTCCTTCCCGGTCTGCTCGTCACGATTGTCCTCTCTTCGCGGTGAGAGCTGCAATATGGAATCGCGGTCGACCAGCAACGTCGTGTCGAGGGTCTGCTCGGTGTTCAGCGCCGTCTCTCGCAAATTCGCCGAAACGGCAATCAGGTTGTGTTCAGCTCTGAAACTTCTCATTCCTCACCTCCGAAATATTCTTCATCCTCCCGCGTGGGGGGCGTGTACTGGTCAACAGCTTCAAATCTCGCCGCCTCTTTCGGCGGAATCTCAGTGTATACCCTGCCCGCCACGAACTTCTTCCGCGCGAAGGGTCCATCGACAATCTCGATGTCCGGTTCGTTCGGTTTTAATCTGTACTGTGCCATGGTTTTCCTCCCTAGAATCTCCATTTTCCTGCTTCGTACTGCACCTGCACCTTAATTGTGATCCCGGATATTATCTTCCCGGCATGCTCCGTCTCAATCTCGTCAGACCCGGGAAGCGTGTCGAGTGCAAGCCCTCCCCAGGTGTCATCAACGGCTATTGCCCTGTAGACGTCTTCGATGATATCGTACGCAGTCTTGTAGGTGGTTTCTCCCGACGCGACCTTGATCTCGAGGGTGATGTCGACCATGTTATCGAACTGGGTCGACGTGGCGGGACCGATGTCGTTTCTTCCATCGACGACGTTGAGCGCCGGCAACTCTGTCACATCGTAATCGCTGCCCCGGAAATGGTGAACGCTGTTCCCCAGGTCGCTCTTATATCCGGAGGCCTTCTTGATTCCCTGGAAGCGGGTTATCATTGCGGCGATGATCTGCTCACGGATGGTGTCAGCCATGGGAGTCCCCCGAAAGGATCAGCTTCGTGGTGCCGGATCCCGTCGGCTGAATGCCGATGATGTTGTACGTGACGCCGCTGACAGTTATCGTGTCCCCGTGAGCCACGCCGGTCACATCGGTGTCCAGGCATTCTGCTATCGGCGCTGTGGTCTCCACACCGTTCACCACAACAAAGCCGTTCTGAAACAACACTCTGATGGTGTTTTCTTCGTAGACCGCATCCTGTCCCAGGTCCTCGTCGTCGAGAATGTCCGTCATCGCTTCGGCAAATACGTCCGTCATCCTGGTCTCCTCACCACCTGTAACTCAGATCGAACATGGCCTTGGCTTCAGCCCTGGTGTTCGCCTCGCCATATAAGGCGGCATGGGCACTACCCACACGGAGAAAGGTCCAGCGACCGTAGATGTCGCCCCGTGGCGTTGAACCATCCTTATCCACTGCGTACCCTCCTCTTGCGCCTATCTCTTTCTCGGACTCAAAGGCGATAAGGGGCAAAGGCTGCTGCCTGGTTATGATCTGGGTGCTCCCTTCCTTCGTGTCCATAACGGCGGCAATGCTGGTCTTCCCTTTGTAAGGGGGTACCTCTCCTGTCGCCAAGACCTGTTTGTTGGCGTCCTGGGCGACCGTATCCGGGAGCTTCAGCTTTTCCACGACCACGGGCTTCTCTATTGTCACGATCTGTTTTGGCCCTGGAACCATGATTCTCTTGACCTTGACGGTTTCCTTCACCTCCGGCGCAGGCATCCAGTTCTCGGTGTTCGTGACGGGCCTTGACCGGTACCAGTCGTATCCGGCTGAGCAAAGAGCAACCCCTACCACTCCGAAGATCGCGATCTCCATTGCCTTCAGCACTTTGAGGTTCATTTGTATTTCTCACCTTTCGTGAATATGAGCCGCGGGTATTCGCAGTTCACCGTGCACAGATCCAGGACGTGCCCGTTCTTCAATGTGATCTTCTTCCTCGCGCACTGCTCTTCGACAAGGGCGATGCTGCAGGATCCCGCCCGGGTGATCTCCTTGTTGAGATTGCCGGCGCCGCCGTTGTAGGCCCTGAACGCGAAGTACCAGCCGGGGCACGTCCCTGTTTCATAGAGCCGCTTGTCGTATAGGATCATGGCCCGAACGTTCCACCGTGGGTCATAAGGAAGGGGCTTTCTCCAGATCTTTTTCAGGGCAGGCTCCTGCTGGTGGATCCAGTCCGCCGTTGCCGGCATGAACTGCCCGAGACCCTGGCCTCCGTCGAAGGCGGTGGCCGATTCGTCACAGCGGGACTCCTGCTCGATCTGCCCAAGAAAGAGGTGCCAGGGCGCGCCCATGCCGATGTGGTACCGGGTCTCACGGATGACCAGGGCGCGGTACTTCAGGCACCGATTGACGGTCTGTCCGTCACAATCCCTGGGTAAGACCGACGATAACAGAACCAATAAGCAGACCACGAAAAACAAGTATCGCAATCCTGCCGACATCGGTAATCCTCCCTGCTTTTTCCTGCCTGTCGAAAGTCCGTTTGTATCCGACAAACCATATAAGCTCTGCAAGGGTATAGCCTGTCACGATGAGACAGCACTTGTAGAGCATCACTTCGATCGTATTGGGTTTGAGGAGCCAGATGAGGCCGATAAGCCCCGCCAGAGGCACGCCGAATCTCATAAGGTACTTCGTCAGGTCGCCGCCCGAGACAGGTGAGATCTGCACGCTGCCCGTCCTGCTCTTGATGTACGCTTCTGCCTCTTTCAGCTTCTCCTGGATCTCCTTCTCTGCCTCAGTCCTGCCCTTGATGTAGGCGTTGTCGATCGCCTCCATGTACCCGGGGTTCCTTTTTGCGAAGAGAACTCCGATGAAGAACCATAATGCCGACAGGGCCAGCAAACCTATAATTATGAATACCGTTACCATGTCTACCTCCTCAGAAAGCCTTCACCTTGAGGGTGATGAGTATGAGTATCATGAGGGCCCCCCCGGCGGCACTCCCGACAAACATCCACGCAAAATTAAGGAACCTTCGTTGCTCGAGCTTCTTAAGGCGCTCGTCCATACTCCGGAGCGTGTTGTACACGATCCAGTCCCGTCGTTCCGGCGGCGTCTTCTCCCAGTCTTTCTCGGTGAACGTCAGGAAACCGTCGTTACCCATTCTGTCCCTCCATCAGGATCCCTTCGCTTTTGAGCCACTCGATGAAAGCCTGCAGCTCGTAGTCATCGGCGTAGCGCATCGCGTAGATGAAGATGTTGTCATCCCCGAGGTCCTCGGTATGCCGGCGGCTCTCCCCATTATGGAGCCGCCTTAGACCTTTTGCCCTGCTTCCCTGCCACGGTGGTTTCCTTGACACTGCTACCGCCCTCGAGGGGACCGCCCGCGGCCTGTTGTGCCGTGCCTGGCATTCCGAACCACGGATCCTCGGGAGCGCTGGCGTCCGTCGTGCCCTGAGGCGAGCCGGGGCTTTCCTCGTCGGCGGGATCCTCGGGGACGAGTTCAGCCTCCTTGCCCATGCTCAGGAGCCTGGCCGCCTCTTCCTCCGTGATATCCTGGCCGACGATAAGTATCGACCCGGGCTTCTGGCTCATTCCCACGATGTAAGAATTGATCTTGACTCTCATGGCTACCTCACTGTATCGGGCCGGGGGTTGCCCGGCCCGTTTGGATTCGTGCTATTTCGTGGTGATGTTGCTGAACAGGTAGACACACTTGGCCGCGATATCGCTGACGACATTGCCGTCCGGATCGTAGGATCTCAGGAGACACTCATCGCTGTCGTGGCGGACGCGGAAGATGTCGCTCCTGCGGTTTTCTTCGCGGTACTGCTCGACGATCGGCTCTTCGGCCGAGTCCTGGGTCCAGACGAAGGTGCGGCCGACACAGGGCTCAATAAGATCGAGCCGGTCTGTGGCGACGCGAAGAAGCGCTGCATACTCGTTGTCCCAGATGTCCGTTATGTCCACCGAGAGGCCCTTGCCGGCCGAATCGTATATGGCTCCGCCAACGAGGATCCTCGGAACATTGAAGATCCTCGCGAGCTCGGCTGCCCCCACGCTGTTGATGTCGAGCCCCGGGAAGGTGTACTTGAGAAGGTCCACGATCTGCGCTACCCTTCTCAGCCTCTCGAAGGTCGTATAGCTGATAACCAGGGCGTTGGGGAGCATCCCGCACTGTTCGCGGAAGGCCAGCTTGCCAGTCGTCACATCGTCGATCGGCGTCGCGTTGGCTGCGTCGTCCCATTCGTTCGTCACGGCGTGGGCGGTAAAGTTCACGGCGTTGAAGATCTTGTTCGCGATCCGTCTTTCCTGGTTGCGGACGATGATCCCCATGGCCCTTCTGGTGGCGATGAAATCTCCCTGGCCCGGAGCACGGCGCTCAAAGAGCTTGCGCTCCCTGTCGTCTATCGGCTCTTCCCAGCCGTTCTCACGCGTCGCGTACTTCCCTTCCTCGTAAGCCCAGTCGCCCCTGTTGTAGGTGCCCCGCGGCGCCCGTGAGGTGTCCTCGACGGAAAGGAGCGCTTTCGCGGGGATGACCGGGAAGACGCCGGCGTGATCGTCGCAGGGAAAGGGCGGCATGATCTGCAGCCCTATGTTGGACATGGCCTCGCCCTCGAGATACTCCACGGCCACGACGCCCAGGTCGGGTCTGTATATGCTCGGTGTGTTCGATGATCTCATAATCTGTTACCTCCTTCTTTTTATGTGCCGGCGGGCGCCATCGTTACGCCGTCAGGCATTTCCTGGTGACTTCGAGCCAGGGCGTCAGCAGGACGAAGTCGTCTGTCTCGAGCTGGCCATCCTTGGGGTGGAGCACGCATGTGAGCACACAGGGCGCTGCAGGCGCGTTCGCCGCCGTGATGGTGAGCGTCTTCTCCTGGTAGGCGGCATCGGCGGTCGTCAGGAATTCCCCGGAATCTCCGCCGCAGTCGGTGTCAGCGGCAGGATCCGCGCCCACCTCCGAGAAGTAGGCCTCGACCGCGACGACGGGCGAGTCGGCCTCATCCGCTCCGGCCTTCACGATCGCACCCATAAGGTGGAGGATCACGTCGGCCTCGTCATTGAAATCCTGAGGCATGACGAACTGCATGATGATGTCATCGGGGGTTGCCTGGTTGTTCCAGCGGATCCCCAGGTCCTTGTTGGAGAGCTGGGCCCAGCCGACGCCTGAGGCGCCGTCGGCGAACTTCCCCAGTTCCGTGCCGTCCTCGAGGCGGATCTGACTGGGCACCACGGTGCACTGTGCGGTCTTGATGCCCTGCATGATCTCGGCGAGGGCCGCCTCAACGGTCACTCCCGTTATCAGCGAGCCGGAGTCGGCGACAGAGACGGTGGCTGCCGTGGTGGATTTCACGTTCCATGCCGCCACTTCGATATGCTGATTATCCGAGCCGGCCTCGAGTGCAATCCCTTGGGCGGTACCCGAGGCTGCGTCAGAGACCTTGCCATCGTCGGCGCCGTAGAGCACCGTGCCCCGGGCTATCTCGGAATCGACGACGCACTCGATCTCCAGGGTGCCCGGGAAGGTGTTGAGCCGGCAGGCGATAGGTTCGCCTGACTCGACGGCATATTCTGTGACACCGATGTAGTCTTCACCCGCATCGGCATATGCCACCTCGGGTGGGGTCGTCGTTGTCGCTGATTTTATCTTGACCCGCCGGCGGGCCTCCAGGTCCTCACCGGCCAAAAATGTTCTGATGCCTTCGTTGTACATATCCTGTACCTCCCTCTCGTTGGCGTTTTTGTTGTGCGCTCCCTACTTGCCCTGATTGGCGGCCTTGATATAGTCCCTGTGCTTCTCGGGATATTTCGCGGTGACCGCCGACATGGCCTCGGTCATGCTGCACTTGTGCTGTGCCCGGTGCTCATTGACCAGGGTCATATAGTCCTTCGTCTCCGCTGCAGCTCCGCCGGCGTCCGCTCCTACGCCAGGGGCCCCGGCCCCTTTGATCCCGGCGAGGAGCTCGTCGCGCTTTTTGTCCTCGGCGGACTGCGCTTGGGCCGATCCTTCCGAACCGCGTATGGCCGTCAGCTGCTCGACGGTCACTCCGGTGTTCACGATGCCGGCGAACTTCGCGCCTTCCTCGGTCCCGAAGTGGACACCGGCGAGGCCAAGGATCCGGTCCTTCTCGGCCGTTGTCGCCTTCCCAGCGGCCTCTCTTGTCGCCGCCTC
This sequence comes from Syntrophorhabdus sp., assembly GCA_012719415.1. Classification (NCBI taxonomy): domain Bacteria; kingdom Pseudomonadati; phylum Thermodesulfobacteriota; class Syntrophorhabdia; order Syntrophorhabdales; family Syntrophorhabdaceae; genus Syntrophorhabdus; species Syntrophorhabdus sp. The sequence continues at coordinate 12,723 of JAAYAK010000284.1, read as the reverse complement.
CAGGTTGACGCTCTTCACTCCCTGCTCGCGTACCGCTGCCGTGAGGTCCGGGTAAGCGGCGGCGAGCTGCTCGATGGTTGTGATGACTGTTTCTCCCATGCCTTTCTCCTTCCCGGAGGCTGTGATCCCTCCAGATGATTTTATTCTGGTCTCCTGGACCAGGTTGATAACGCCGTCAAGCGTCGCTATGCCGTCGATAAGGCCGGCGTCCACCGCCTGCTGGCCGATGAAGAAGTCTTTTACCTCCGTCGACATCGTCGTGAGCACCGTATCGGCCGAGACACCCCGAAACCGGGCTATCTCGTTCACGAAGAGTGAGAAGTAATAATCGACCTTCTCCTGCATGTTCATCCGGCCTTCTGCCGTAAGCGGGCCGTCGCTGATGATGCGCTTGTACTTGCCCCGGTAGATCTCCGTGCTCACCACTCCGGATCTTGCGTCACGCTCGGAGGTGTCCTTGTGCACGGCAACGACACCGATCGACCCGACCGCCGCGGCGATGTCAGAGGCATAGACGGAGGACGCCGCCGCCCCGATAAGATAGGCGGCCGATGCCATTGTGCCGTAGGCAAGTGAGACGATCGGCTTCTGGCCGCGGGCGCTGTATATGAGGTCCGCCAGCTCGAAGACCCCGTCTATGGCCCCGCCCGGAGAATCAACGACGAGGACGATGCCCCTGACTACGGGATCCTCGATCGCGATCTTGATATCGGCGCTGACCTTCTCCACCGATATTCCCCCGGAGATCTCCATGAAGAGGTTCATCCGCTTGGCGATCACGCCGGCGACGGATATGACGGCAACCCCGTCGACAACCTCGTAGTCCCTCTGGTCGTTCTTGAGAGGCCTGCCGAGCTGTGCCTCGATCGCCGCAATGTCCGGGGTGCGGCCGGCCCTGTGGTCCTCATAGATCCGGTGGATCTCGGAAAGCATCTCCGGGGAGATCGCCCAGGGCGTCCCGTTTATCAGCTGAAAAACAAGATCAGACATCAGGTCCTCCACGGTCACATTCCTTCATTACCCGCTCCGTCCATGTCATCGACCGTCTCCTGATCGGAGCGCTTCTCGTCCCTGGCCCATTTGTCCGCTGTGTCAGGACTGACCCTCTCTTCATCGAGGCCTCTCTCGCGCATCATGTCCTGCTCTTCCTGGAGCTGGTCGAAGGTGCTCCGGAGATCTCCGCCGCGCTCCGCGATGGCCTCGGCCCGGGTCTTGATGTTGTTCTGAATCGCGAGCACATCGGCCTGCACCGCCTTGATGGGTTCAATGTCTCCCTTCGGGGATCCGCGCCAGTCGCAGTGAGTGATGGCATCGATATTGAGGTAGAAATTATCAGCCTCGAGCTCGCCGCGAAGGAAGCCTTCCTCCATGAGCATGGTGTAGATAGGCTGGCAGGTATCCTCGCCGAGCCAGGTGCGATGGATCATGAAGACACGCCAGGCATCGAGCATGGCGGACCGGAAGCCGGCAAAGTTCACGCTCTCCGGATCCTTGAATGCCACCGGATAGGGGATGTTGATGCCCATTGCGATCGCTTTCTTGATTATCTTCGTGAAGGGATCGAAGGTGGTTCCCGGACGGTCCGGGGAGAGAAGGTGGGGTTTTTCCCCGGTGTTGCCATACATGACCATTCCGGGCTCCATCTCCTGGTATCGGGTCTCGCTTTCGGTACCCGTCTGGCTGAGGCCTCTCTCCGTGAAGGTCGAGAGGTTGCGCCCGATATTGAGGGGATCGTTGCCGGGCTGGAGCTCGATGAAAAGCGATATGGCGGATGCAACGATATTGGAGACGAGCTCCGTGTCCAGGTAATCGTTCAGGTCCCTGAAGAATTTCATGGAGGGGGCCAGCAGCGGGATCCCGCGGACCTGCTCCGGTTCCCTTGTCACGAAACGGTGTATCACGTTGAGCCGGTGGCCAACGGACGCCGGGATCCTCCGGAAATTCTCCGACGTATCGGGAAGCGTCGCGGCGCTCGAGCTCTGTGAGCTGAGCTTGATCCAGTAGGCTACCGGTTCCCCGTACTCGCCTATCTCGACGCCATCCCGGATGCGTGGATCATTGATCTTATCGACGGGGGTCTTGAGGCGCTGGGGATTGATGATATGACAGGCTAAGCTATATGGCCGCGCCGGATTGTCGATCATGTACAGCAGCACGAGGTATTCGCCATGCGCGACAAGACTGCGGATGCAGAGATACTGAATACCTCCGAAGCTCATCCGGCCGGTCGCATCGGCCAGGCGATACCAGCGGCGGTAGATCGCGCGTTGCTGTCCCTGGAGCTTCCGGATCTGCTCCTTCTCGAGGCCGAGCATGCCGGCGTCGCTCGACGGTATGGGTTGGAGGCCGGATCCGGCAACGGTGGCCGCGAACATGTCCACCACGCCTGCAGCGTGGGGATCGTTGTTTGTGAGATCGATGCTCCTGGCAACGATCGCTTCTCGGTCGCGGGCTTCCTGCTGCGTCGAGTAGAGCCTCTGGGGAACCCAGTTCTTCAGGGATCCCTTCCGCTGGGCGGCCTGGCGCCGGAAAGAATAGTATGAGTCCGGGGAGAGGGCCTTGCCGTTCGGGCCGTACAGGAGCACAGGCTTGGGAGATCCGGCTGCAGCCCCGATCTGCATCGCCAGGGAATCCCTGGCCGCGGTGAAGATGTCGACCTTGCGCGCGGAGGCCTCGCGGGACATCAACTCCTCCCTTTCAGGCCGCGGTTGAAGACCGGGCCGCCCTGGCCGCTCTCAGCCCGATGCCGGGCCAGAAGCTTCTCTTCGCGCCTCTCCAGATCCGCCAGGTTCGCCCGGGTGATCTGTTTCCCGTCGATGGAAACGGACTGCCCGCTCATCACCTTCGAAATGGCCGCTTGGACCTCTTCCAGTTGTTCTAGGGTTGTCTTGATTGCCATGGGGGTAGTCTAACCCCCGTTTTTTGGCAAAACCGCAGGATGACCAACTTTTTACACTTGGGATACACAGGATGACCAACTTTTTACTTGACGGGTTTTAAGTGGTCTGACAAAGACAAGCTTTGAAGACTCTCTTACGTCGATGGAATCTTGGCTTTCAGATAGTTCACGAACGCAGAACAAGCTACCAGAAAGAACCTTGCATCCTCCGGACCGAGGCTCGGCTTCTCCAGCATGGCATGCCTGATACCGTCTCCGTCAGACGTGTACCCATAGAGTTTGATAAATGCTTTCTCTAGAGCTGGGTGAAGATTGGAGGATTCGCCAATAATCTTAAGGGCGTCACCCAAGGTGGCCTTTTCCTTCTTCGTAATTGCCTGGGCAATGCTCTCCACCGCGCAAATAGACTCCTTAATCGAATTACGATAGTCCGGATGTTGTCTGTTGCTAAACAAAGCAAGAGCAGACTTCAGATGAGCTTGGACGCCCGGAAATTCTGCGCTCGTCAACGCAAGTTCTACTGATCCGATTTCTTCTTCCGAAGTGAGCTCGGTGATATACCCATTGAGAAAACGATAACCAGCAAGTTCCACAGAGAGTATATCATTTATGGCTTTGTTCAAGGCCGTGTCTCTGAAATAATTCAGAGTAAACTCCAGGAAATCATACACCTCCCACCATACATACGCGAAAAAACGGCCCCTGATTTCCGCTAAAATGGCATTCCCTTTGCCGAGTCGTGATCTAGGTCGGCTATCCACCGGTTCCTTAAAGTGAATGAACCACAGACTCCTGCTAAATTCCTGCATACCCGTGGAGGAATCGGTTCGGAACGCCGGTGTACTCCATTCCTTGTAGTCAAGGACGTTCCATAGAGAGTTCCTTAATTCGGAAGTCATCTCTTCCTTCTGGATCCTTGTTGATAAAGTGCTATATCCTTTCCTTTGGCTGAACTTCATACTGACACCCCCAGGACAACATCATTTCAATGTTCGGCCCAGTGCTCCACTGTAACATAGCTATCGAGAAACGAAACCCCAGATTAGAGCTCTATGTTTTCGCGGGAACGCTGGCCAGGCAAGGCAAATCGAGGCACGGATGGGTGGACCCAGGAGAGCCCATTTTCTGATCGTTATCCCCGGGGAGGAAACGGATCGTTCCCCGGAGAAATGGTGTCCTTGTCTCTGATCAAACCGTCTCTACCCTTTATTGTGAGCTCTCCTCCCCCCTGATTCTGCAGCATCCCTCGAGCAGCGTCAATCGCCTCTCTCTGTGTCCTATGCGTACTCGATGGCCTCGTAGCGTCTTCACGTTTGTTCGCCCAGGAACCATCATCGCGTTGATACACCATTCTGTCACGTGGTTTTCCCATTGCTCCCCCTTAAGAGACTCGTTTTGCGTTGTGCCTATACAACAGACAGTTTTGAACGTCGAGCTCCCAGCTCAAGTTCTTCCAAGTCGTGTGTGAAGTTGAAGGACATCTGAATAGGACTCTCCTTATTGTAATTGTCATTGTAGCTGTCAAGATCGGTTTTTAGTTGCCGGCAGTCACCCACAACCTGTTGCCGGCGCTGCTGGAAAGCAACGCCCATATGCTCTCTTGAAGCCCAGCGCATGTCGTCCCAGAAGCCTACCTGCTTCCCATCTCGCTCCATCTTTATTGCATGTTTTGCGCGTACTTTCCGTCCCTGTGGGTCGGTGATATACTCTTCTCGCATCGCCTGTGCTATCCGGTCCGCACACTGATTGATTATCGCGGACGACTGAGGCTGCCATCTCTTGTTGTTAACAGCCCATTTGGCTATCTCGTGAGCCGAAGCCGGCCAAGCCTCGCCCGCATTGATATAGTCCTGAACAATCTTCTGCAACAACTTAGTTTGTGTAGGCATTTGGCATTTCCTTCTCTTTAAGGCTCGGGGGCAATTGCCCCCACCCATCAGTCAGCGACGATGGGACTATGACATGCCGCACTTTTTCCAGCATCGGTCTAAATGACGACCAAGGTATCTCATTCCTGTGCTGGAGCTGTCCGACAATAATGCCAGGATGGACCTTGATCCTCTCAGCAAAATTCATGATTTTCTGTTTCCCGTATAGCGGATGGACCCTGAGAATAAAATCATTAAGTTCTTCTTGATCCACCAAGAAATCGGTGGCGAAGCGATTTGCCAGCTCCTCCGCCTCTATTAGTTGTTCTTCAACCTGGTGTTCTTCCCGCACAAGATCCGTGTCGATTACCAGGCCGCCTTTTAGACCATCCCTCTGCTTTACATGACCCAGTTCGTGCGCCAGCGTATACCAAAAGGCGTCGATCCTGTCGAACCTCAATGACAACGCAATTACGGGAGACTTGTTAACCCACAATGTAACACCATCGATTCTCGTTTGAGGCAGATGTTCCAGCACCAAAAATCTGATTCCAGCATCAGCAAGGATTCTCGGCACATGTCTTATTTCCTGTGTGTGGACCAGCAGGTTCCTCAGCTGCACCAACCCATTCTTGAATGACTGTTCGGAAAAGGGTTTTGCATCAACCATACGAGCGAGCCGCCTCACTCTGTGAATCCATGCCCAATGCGACGCGGTAACACTCTGCGAGCTCTTCCTCGCTGCGTACGGTAGCGCGATAGAGCTCTCGAGATCGTTGATCTCGAAGAAATTCATGACCCGTTTCTCAAGGACCTCGATGTTCTCCGACGGTTCAATCCAGTGACGTCTCGTCAACTCCTTGATGGGAGCGATCTCGTATAATTTGGCGCGTCTTGCGATCACTTTGTCGGTATCTTTCTCCTTGCTCTTCCACAACTGATAGGCTGTCTCGAGATTCATCCATATCTGGGCGGTCGTGCCGAAGGCCTCTCCCAGGGCCTTCGCTGTTTCGGGCGTTATGGATCTCTTGCCCATGACTATCTCGTTCACCACGTTGGGCTGTCTTCCAATGATCTCGGATAAATCAATCTGGCTCCAACCACGTGCTTCCAACTCCTCCTTGATGAATTCACCAGGAGGAAAAACTTCGGCCATCTTTCTATCCGCCATGACACTCCTCCTCTAGTGATAATCTTCAATATCGATTACCACTACTACCTTCCCCTCGCCTTTTCCTCTAAATTCTAAAATCAATCTCCATTGATTATTCAATCTCATCGAGTATTGATGCTGTCTCTTGCCTTTCAACCTTTCAAAATTGAGTGACCTGAACGAGTAAAAGTCCCTCTCGTCCGTTGCCGCTCTGATCAATTGCATCCGTTTTCGATATGCTCTCACAACGTCGGCTGAGTAACCACTTTCAAAGCTTCCATCGGTCTCAAGCCTATCGAGATGCTTGTTGTCAAAGATAACTTCCATCGTCACGAAACAAGTATACTAAACCCGGTTCGTGATTGTCAAGTATAAATTATCGCGTAACGATAATGCGATACTTTCATTATGCAGGCTCGTTTAGTGGAGTAATCTTTAGCCTCGGTCGAACGACTCGGCGGCTTCGTCCTCTTCCATCTCGTCAGGAATATCCTTGACTGGCGAAAGCGTAATAACTTTGAAGAACTCGTCCAGATTGTCCGCATGGGCATACCACACCTTCTTGATCACAGTTGCCGGCAGACGAATTCTTCTACCATCGGGCAGTATTACCCCCTCCCGAACGAATTCGTAGAATGTTGGTTTGGAGATAGTTAAGTACCTGGCTATCGCCTTCGCTCCGATCAGCAGCTTCTTGCTCGCATTCTCGTTCATCTTCCCAACCTGTCCGACAACCTCTCGCGGATCCGGCTCAGATCCGGCCGGCGAGGATGGTTGATTTCTTCTCTCATCTGTGGAGACATGTCACGTTGTATCGCCCTGGTCTCAACAATCGCACGCCTCTTCTCTTTTTCCTGCTTGATGAACGTCGACATCAGTTTCAGTGATGGCTGCCAGGACCGATCAGCGCACGCGTGAGCGTAGACGGTGGCATCCAGGTAATGGTTCGCCGACCTGACCTTGACCCACTCTATTTTCCCGTTACGGCGGCGCCTGGCTTCTTCTGCGAGCAGTTCGCGGACGTACGGGTCATCTCTATCCATGGTATCGGCATCGAAGTAGAAACGCTGATTCTCGCCTTCCTGCCTTGACAGCCGCCAGTGGATCAGCGCCTTGAACTCGGCCGTATCGAGGATGTGCACCTCGAGGCCTCCCGGGATTGCCCTGTTCGAGTGGGGGAACTTGTCGATGATCGTCACCTTTGCCCGTGTCTCCTGGCGATGTGATGCGCCTTTCACGCCGTAAACCACGCCCGGAGGTAGCATGCTCAGCCACTGATAGATCTCCTCGGTCATCGTGGACTCGTCATCGTCGAGCTTGCCGCCGCCCGTATCGATCGCGGCGCGCCAGATCGCCATCGTCTCGCCCGATTTCTCGACCTGGAATCTCGTGTTGAATATCAGGTCCTCGACGCTCTTCAGGGTTCCCAGACGACCGTGCAGGATCTTATAGTTGGTGAGGTCTTCCATCCAGGCAAACACGGTGAAGACAAACCCCCATTTGTGGGAGTCAACCCCGCACGTGAGGGCGATCGCGCCGGCGGGGACCATCCCGGATGGTACAGAACATCTATTCTTCAGAATCTCAGATTCTTTCTTCTTCTCAACGGCGTCCTTGAATTCTTCAGCCCTGTGCTGGGTGACGAAGATCATTCTCTTCTTCGGGTCCTCATCACCACGGATCGCCGCGGCAGCCACGTCCGAGAGTGACATGAACTGTGAGTACCAGGACGGAAGATGAAATCCCACCGCCGTTGGCCGCACAATGGCTTCACCGCGGTGCCATTCTCCATCCGAGTCGAACGTACCCGGCACCCAGGACCCCTTCAGGACCGCCTGGTTGCGCATGTAGTCATCCCAGAAGATTGCGCACCGATCGCACGAATATCTCCCCAGTTTCTTCCGGACAATCACGCGGGGATCCTTCTCGCCATCCAGGGCCACGATGTGGTCCGCGTCCATGATCTGCCGGTGGCCGCATATCGGGCACGCAACCTCGAAGCGCCGGACCTCGTCCGCTTCGTACCTCAGGAGCTCGGTGATCAGGCACGGTGCGGCACCAGGCGAGGAGAGTCCCAAGATCTTCTTGGTATGAGGATAGGTGTTGGTACGCACCTTCCCCAGGTACCAGGGATGCGCCTCCTTCTTCTCGCCGGCGCCGGAGTAGCCCGGCCATTTTGCAATCTCGTCACCGATGAAATACCTCACGTCCTCCGAGGAGATCTCCGCGACCGACGTGGCCCACGCCATCATCAGGTCCATTCCGTTCACGAACCTGATCGAGAGCGTGGTGGTATTGTCCGACCTGGGAGAGAGGAGAGAAGCGAGCCGGGGCGTGGACCGGATCATCGGGAGGATACGCCGGCGGGCGATCCTCTTCGTCACCTTCTCGTCGGGCATGACGTACATGGCGGAGCCCGGGTCCTGGTCAATGGCGTAGCCCAAGCAGTTGAAGGCGATCTGCGTTTTTACGACCTGGGGAGCAAAGCACAGGTAGACTTCTCGGATATGAGGCGTCGACCAGCAATCCATGGGCTCGACGGCGAAGGGGGTCACACTGTTGCGCCAGCGGCCCGGCATGGCGCCGCCGACAACAATGCGGTAACGCTCGGCCCACTGGGAGACCGTCAGGGGCCTGCCTGTCCGCGAATCCCTCTCTCGGGCCCTGAACGCCCGCCTCTCCCCGTCTGTGAAACGGATGGATGAGGGAAGGGATGCGATGTCAGGATAGTAGCCCCGGACTGAGCTCGTCATCGTGGAGGACATCATCAATCGTCACTCTCCGGAAGATCCTCGTCTTCGTCCTTCCCGGCCTGCTCGAAGATGCGCTCGTAAGCGTCGGTATCGACCTTGAATTCATCCCGCTGCAGATATCGGGAGAGCCACTCCTCGAGGGCGTCAAGACAGAAGGCCACAAGGTCCGGAACCTTCGTCTCGTCGCCGGAGACTATGTTGGTCATGGCGGCTGCCTGGCCTCGGAAGAAGTTCTCGCCGTCGGCACGGAAGATCGCTGCCCTGGCGGCGAGCTCGCTCTCGAGCATTTCCCGGGGGACCAGCTTCCCCTCGAGTGCGCCCGCCTTGAGCTCGTGCAGCCGGGCCCGCGCATTTCTTTCGCGGAGCGAAGCATCGGCCTGTTCCTTCTGAAATGCATCCAGCAGCTGTTTGCCGGAGGGCGTCCCGTCGGAGAGCCTCAGATGCGCCTGGGCATACTTCTCCACGTCAACCAGAAGATAGTGCCCGTCCTTTGTCGGTCTGATCTTGCCGGCGGCCTGATGGTTATAGATCGAGGACTTCTTGATCTTGTAGCCCTGTTGCTCCAAGTACTGCACTACTACGTGCAGGCTCTTGAAGAAGGCCTCGCCGGTTTCGCCCGCTATCTCAGGCTGGATCACCTTCATGCTCTCGTCACTGTCCCCTTTCGAATTTCTTCCGCCAGATCCTCACCGTCTCCTCATCATAACCCAGTATGCTCGCGATGATCCGCGCCGACTGCCCGAGGCCCAGGAGAAACATGAGGAGCATCGCCTCTCCGTAGGTTGCGTGTGTTCCGGAGAATATTGTCCCGGTCCTCTCATTGAACCATCGACGGCAATTCTTGCAGGTCACCCTCTTGCCCAGGAAGAACAGGTCCTGCTGTTTCTTCGTGAGAACGCGACCGCAGGATGGACAAACAGTATGCGCCGGGTGAAGCTTCCTCATGAACCAGCCGCGGCAACGTCCTTCATCCAGGAGGACTGCGTCAAACTCCTTCACCACGTCCTCGAGTCGGAGCCCTGCGTTTCCTGCAATCCTTTCGGGCTCTTCCATTTTTCCATCATGGAATTTCTTCAAAAGTAGCGAATCCTCGCGTTCTTGGCAGTCGTGAGTACCTCGGTCCCGGGAAGGACCCGCGCTCATGATCTCTCTCCTCTATACCGATTGAGCCAGTAGGTGAAGCGCGGGCCAAACTTCTCATTTATGAGCTTCGTCACATTCCCCATAATCCTCTTTGAGCCGAAAAGAAGACCGACGCCAGGTCCAAAGAGCTCCTTCACCGGCAGTTTCTTCTCCCCCTGCCTCTGCATGACCGCCATATGACCGGACTTGAGACGCACGATGAAGGGCTTGGGCTCAGTGGCGACAACCTTGCGGCCACCTGCCTTCTTCACCTGGACCGTTACCTCTCCACCCCTTCTGAGATTTCCCTGGCGCTGCGCCCTGCGGGTGTACCGAAAACTCTTCTTGCTGGTAATCACACCTTCCTGTTTTGCCCCAAAGTATGACAGGGCAAGGCCCTTGCCGATACCCGTGATGACAGCCCAAGTCTTCGATCCCGCCGCCCGGGCTGTGACCTTGAGAAACCGGGCTATACGGTTTGGCTTGATGTTATATTCCATCGCTATCTGTCTCTTCGCCGCTGCTGTTCCTTGTTTGGCTATGTCGTTGACGGCCATAACCGACGCACGGCGGACGATCTGCCGGTCGAATTTTTTTAATGCCTTGTCGATGCCTTTCAGCTTTACGTTGACGTACACGTTTCCTCCTCCTGAGGGTCGAACATCTCGAAGGCTTCTTTCACACCTTTCAACTCGATGTCGATCATGTTTCGAACCTCCTGGCCCGGTAGTCTCCTGCCTTGATTTCGATGATCTTGCCACCGGTGAGTCTCGATGATATCCTCTGACCCAAGATGACAGGAATATCCTTCATTGACAGGTTGGTGGTGACAATCGTTGGCTTCATGTCCCTGTATCTTCGGTCGATGATGAGATATAGGGTGGAGATCGACCACTCGCTGGTCTTTTCTGCACCGAGGTCATCCAAGACGAGATACTTGAGATGCGAATACCTGTCCATGATGTCCCGTTCGTCCGGTCCCCCAGGCCTGTAGCAAGCGCGAATGTCAGCCAGAAGCTCGGGTACCGGAACAAAGCGGGCGTCGTCCGCGCCGCGGATGTGTCCGTTCCTCACCAGCTCGCGCAGAACACCTACCGCCAGATGCGTTTTCCCCGTTCCCGTGTCACCCGTGAGGACCAGATCGAACGGATCCGCTCCACAAGATCTGCACGCTGCAACGATTTGTGGTTTGCCCTCATAGCTATCAAACGAGCAGGTAACGTACCTGCGTCCTACGCCTATCGAGCGCAAAATCGGTTCCGGGTTTCTCCTGGGCTGTTCCGGAAATTCCTTCCCAGCCGCTTCAGCATCGGGAGTCGCCCCGTGTTCAGCCTCAGCCTTAAGATCCTCCGTGTTTACACGCTTCAGGATCCCGTCGAGCTCATCCAGGATGTTATTCGGACAGGTCGACGGGGCGTTGATGGCTTGCTGCTGCACTCTCGGCATTCCCATTGCCATTTCCACTTGATCCTCCTTGCGGGTATTCGTCTTCCCATCCCTTGCGGTTCAGCCAGGTAGCCGGATGCGGGACATATCTCCCGTCCTCCCTGGTCCAGTCTTTCGAGGTCTTGGCCCGCTGTACGGCTGATAGAATCTGCTCTATCAGGAGCTCGCTCGGATTGATTCTGGCCCAGGCTTTCTCGGCGTCGCCTTTTGCCTTCTTTTTCGGATAGGCATCCCAGAACTCCCCAAATCTCCTCAGTGTGCCCTGCGCCCTCGCCCGCTTGGGCGCGTTAGGGGGAAGGGGGTTATCAGGAAAGAGGAAGGGGGAAGGGGGAAGGGGGGAAACTAGCACCATACAAGTATCATGCTCGCACGGTGCCGGTATGGTGCTCGCACCTTCCTTCACGTTAGGGCTTTGTTCTTGTGCAAATCCCGGAATTTCCAAGAATATTTCATCACCATACTTGTACACTACTATGAAGCCTCGCGTGTTCAACTGGTCCAGGAGCTTACAGATGTCGATATCATCATAGGGTAATGCTTCGGCCTTGATGCGTCTCGGACGATATTCAAGGCGCCCTTCCCGGTCGGCTAGGCACCATAAGCCCGTGAGGAGTATCCTGGCTAGAGGTTCACATTCTGCCAGAAGATCATCTTTGTAAAACCCTGGCTTGACGTTCCGCGCCCTCAATTCGCTTTGCCTCCAGTCAACGATAGTTGATTCCATTCCCGCCCGTCGATGAGGCGGCCGTTATTTAACATTGAGAGTCTCCATTTCCTTGATAGCGTCGCCTATCGTGGCCTGCAGATGACACTGGCGAGCAGACGAGCATCCCGGGGGTTCGCTACACTCAGGCCGATACTCGCCTTCACAGTGGCACCGCGTGGTCCAATATGCATTCATGGCTTCTTGGTGCAGGAGTTTTATGAGTTCGAGTAATTCAGGCGCTATCACGCGGATCTCCTCGTTGCTTCCTGCTTCTGTCTAAGCGCAAGCTCCTCGCTGATAACGTGATAGATCTTGCCGGATTGCCGCCCTTCCTTCTCTAGGCGCTCCAGAATGTAGCGGAGTCCATAGATATTGATGTCGGCGATGTTGCGCCATGCTCCCGACTTGGTACGGTAATACCACCTGGTTCCGTCGGCATTGAACGCAAATGCGAGCTTGTGCTCTCCGCGGGGTTGGTTGTGAAAACCGTTCTTATCCTTCCGAGCCAGAGGGGCCTTTCTCACGGCACACCTCCGGTGCGATTTGTTGCGTTCAAACGCAACGAACGCAACAAATTTGGCGCAGTTTTCCCCGTTTTTCTGAACGGGGATAAGACTGTAAGTGCTGGAATTACTTCAAGATGTTTTGGTGGGCCGTCAAGGATTCGAACCTTGGACCAATTGATTAAGAGTCAACTGCTCTACCGGACTGAGCTAACGGCCCACGGGTTTTTTTTATAGCACAGGAACGCCCCGCAATCAATACAAAAGTTGACG
>JAAYAK010000283.1 GCA_012719415.1 Syntrophorhabdus sp. | reverse complement strand
GCTCCGCCGAGGTCAAGAAGGCCGAGTTCCGCAAGTTGTGCGGAGGCAACCGTCGACGGGGCGTCGGTCAGCGGGCAGTAAGCGCTGCGGTTCTTGGGAAAGGCAATGACCTCCCTTATGGAAGGCGTTCCCAGGATCATCGCGACCACGCGGTCCATGCCGAGGGCAATGCCCCCATGGGGGGGCGCCCCGTATTCAAGCGCCTTGAGAAAGAACCCGAATTTTTCCTCCACCTCAGCGTCGGAGAGACCCAGGGCCTTGAATATCCGGTTCTGCAGGGCCCTGTCGTTGATACGGATGCTCCCCCCGCCAAGCTCCTCCCCGTTCATCACGAGGTCGTACGCGCGGGATTTCAGCGCCAAAAGCTCATCGACCTTTTCGGGATCGAAATCCGTGCGGTCGGGCATGGTAAACGGGTGATGGCTCGACGTCACCCCGTTTTCCGTGGCCTCAAAGAGTGGGAAATCCGTGACCCACAGGGGATAATACACGTCCCGGGGGATAAGCCCCAGCCGTTCAGCGAGGTGCAGCCGCAGCTGCCCCAGCGCCGAACAGACAAGAGACCACGAAGGATCGGCGATCATGAGTATGACATCGCCCTTTTCTGCCGCGAACCGTTCCAGGATTCCGCGCTGTTCGGCATCGCTGAAAAACTGCACGATGTTCGATTCGAGGCCGCCGTCCACGACCCGCATCCATGTCATGCCCTTCGCGCCGAAGCCGGGAACAATCTCTTTTGCGTACTCATTCTGGAGAATATTCTTGCTGAGCCGTTCCGATTGACCCTTGACGTTGATCCCCTTGATGCAGCCCCCCCGACCGAGGATCTGTTTGAAGATGCCGTATCCCGTATTCGTGAAGACATCCGTCGCGTCCTTGAACGTCATGCCGAAACGCAAATCGGGCCGGTCGGATCCCGTTAAATTCATGGCATCGAGCCACGTCATCCTGGGGTATGGGCGGGGAAGCTCGACCCCGCCCACCCTGAACATGCGCACCGTCATTTCCTCGAACAGTGAATAGAGAAACTCCTCCTCGATGAAAGACGCCTCGAGGTCGAGCTGGGTAAATTCCGGCTGTCTGTTCGGTCTTAAGTCTTCGTCGCGAAAGCAGCGCACGATCTGGAAGTACCGCTCCATGCCGCTCACCATCAGGAGCTGCTTGAAGAGTTGCGGCGACTGGGGCAGGGCGTAAAAGCTCTTCGGGTAATGCCTGCTGGGTACCAGGTAGTCCCGCGCGCCCTCGGGTGTGCTCTTGGTGAGCATAGGTGTTTCCACCTCGACGAACCCCTGTTCATCGAGGTAATCGCGCACAATCTTCGCCACGCGGTGCCTTTTAACAAGATGATCCTGCATCGTCGGCCGCCGAAGATCGAGATACCTGTACTGAAGCCGGAGATCCTCGGACACGCTCTCGTCGCGCTTCGCTGAAACACCGGCCACCATGGACTTCTCCGATATCGGGAAAGGAAGCGTCCCCGCCTTGCTCAAAACGGTGAGTTCCGTTGCCGCCACCTCTATCTCGCCCGTGGCAATTCCCGGATTCTCCGTCCCTTCTATCCGTTTCACCACCCGACCTTTTACGCGGATGCAGTACTCAGCCTTAAGCCCCGCCGCCGCCGTACAAACCTCGGCGCCCGAAGGTCCGGGGCTGAACACCACCTGCACGATCCCGCTCCTGTCGCGCAAATGGATGAACAAGACCTCCCCATGGTCCCTTAAAGCATCCACCCATCCCGCAAGAAGGACCTCTTCCCCCACGTCCGGCAAACCCAACAAACCGCAGTACAATCGCTCACTGAATGTCATGGCATTTTCCTTCTTGTGTATTGGCTCAAAGAAAAAACCTACCATCGTACTGAAGAATGGTCAATAAAAACTGGTCATCGATTTCCTTTCTCTTCCAGCTTCCTGG
>JAAYAK010000282.1 GCA_012719415.1 Syntrophorhabdus sp. | reverse complement strand
CCGGCATTGAGCAGGGTTATCGACCTCGCTTTTATGTTCTCCGTCTGCGTGGTGGTGCCGCTGCTATTCATCACCACCTTTCCCATGAGAAAGGTGATTTTGTAGCTGTTCCATGTGGCGACGTTGTCGTCCACCACGTCGCCCATTGTGATGGTCCATTTCCCGCTGGTGTTCGCTGTCCCGCCCAGGGGGTCTTCTCCCCAGAAGGCATTGGTGAGGAAGGTCCAGTTGAAATTGGTGACGCTTGCGGTATCCTGTTTGTCGGCCGCGAGGTCTTTGGTGGAGTTGAACAACCGGCTTGTCGTCGCGTAAGGAGAGGTGATGGTGGCCGTGAGATTGCCGCGGTTCGCGTGCGTGAAGTTGAGGTCGACCTCCACGCCCTCCAGGGGCTGCCTCTGCGAAGAAGCGGAGGAGAAGGCGGCTGTGGTCAGGGTGAACTCCTTGCTCGTGCCCTTGTTGGCGCCGTTATCGAAGAAGCCTATCTTCTCATTGACGTTCGTTGTGCCCGTCGTGCAGGAGGTCTGGTTGGTCACGTAGAGGACGTTCTTCACCGTTTCCACGAACGTGCCCGCGTTTATGAGGCCGAAACCGTAGTTCGGGTTGAACCAGGTGCCCGCCCCGTTCTTCACCCAACCGCCCGTCGCGGTCGCGTCAGACGAGTCTATCTTGGTGCTTGTCCGCACGAGCACGTGCTTGGCCATGCGGACATCCATCAGTTTGTTCGCCTCCATGCCAAGGGCCAGGATGCCGGACACAAGCGGGGCGGAGGAGGATGTGCCTCCGAAGGTACTCGTGTAGGCGGTGTCCGGAAAAAAGTCCGACGAATCGCCATGGGTGTTTTCGGGGGAGTAGCGGTTGTATCCCAGATTCGTGCCGGTCCTGTCGGTGGCCGTGATACCGAAACCGCCCTCCGTGCTCGACGGTGCGGTGACAAAGACGTTGGAGCCGTAGTTGCTGTAGTCGGAGTATTTCCCGTCACTTCCCAGGGCGGCCACGGGGATGACGTTGCTGTTGTTAAGGACACTGTCTTTCCCGGTGTCTTCGTTGGCCTTGCCCCGTTCATTTCCCGCCGCCCAGACGTGGATGATGCCGTTCGCCGTGGTCCGGTTCAGCGCGGCCGTGATGTCTGACCCGTGAAGGTCGTCGGTCGCGTGAAATGGCGTTAGCTGGCCGTAACTGTGGTTCATTATGTTGATCTGGGGTTTTGCCGTCATTTTCCCGGTGAGGGGATCGACACCGCTCTTCCAGTAATAGGCCTGCACGTACAGCGCCCTCTTCGCCGTGTTATTGGCCTCGTCCGCGGTGTACACGTTCAATCCGGCGATGGACGCGTACGGGGCGGCGCCCGTACCTCCTATGCCGTTGCCTCCCCGTGCCGCCGCCACGCCCGCGACGGACTGTCCGTGATTATCATCGGCGTCGATGGGTCCCTGGGCCTGATCTGCGATCGTGGCGTTGGAGCTGAAGTTGCGGCTGAGATCAGCCCTGTAGTTGGGTTTTATGTCCTCATGGCTTCCTTCAACACCATTATCCACGATCCCGATGACGATCCCCTGGCCGGTGTACCCGGCCTGCCATGCGGCCTGAAGCCCGGCATCGAGGGAGGCGTTCTTCATCAGCGTACTGGCACCGCCGGGGGCGGTGTAATAGACGCCTGCCGAGGGTGCGGTGTTCACAAGATGCCACTGCCCCGGGAACCCCGGTCTTGCTGCAGCACTGTAAAAGAAATAGGGGTCATTGGGGTAGAACGCGGCAGCGTGACAGAGGGAGGCGGTTGGAACAAGCGCGATGAGGCAGAGAAAGATGAACGCCTTCACGACGTTGGTTACGCCCGGCAGAACCCGGCAGCGGCTTGTTCGCATGTCGTATTAGTAGCAGAACAGGACGGAAGATTCAAGGTAATGCAGTGTGTTTTCGCTTTTGAGAAGCGGCCTGATCGTGGAGTTCTCGACGATCAGGCCGGGTTTGTGCAGTTCTGGCTGACTGAAAAAGAAAATCCGCTTGCAGCCGTTATCTGTGGCCTTTGAACCTGAGGAAGCTGGCGCATGTGGAGTTGGACCGGCTGGCGGCGTCACACCCGCACTGTATCCGGGTGTATTCTTTGCAACTCGTGTATCCCCTGGAGTTGCGCACACCATTTGACCTGATCAGGCTGCAGGCGTGAT
>JAAYAK010000281.1 GCA_012719415.1 Syntrophorhabdus sp. | reverse complement strand
CTCGCCAACTTCACGCTTCCGTTCACGTTGAACTCTCCGGCCGAGACCTCAACCTTCTCGCTCACTTCCATGTCCAGTCCGGCGGGGTTCAAGAGAGTCACACCGGCATTGAGCAGGGTTATCGACCTCGCTTTTATGTTCTCCGTCTGCGTGGTGGTGCCGCTGCCGCTCATCACCACCTTTCCCATGAGAAAGGTGATTTTGTAGCTGTTCCATGTGGCGACGTTGTCGTCCACCACGTCGCCCATTGTGATGGTCCATTTCCCGCTGGTGTTCGCTGTCCCGCCCAGGGGATCTTCTCCCCAGAAGGCATTGGTGAGGAAGGTCCAGTTGAAATTGGTGACGCTTGCGGTATCCTGTTTGTCGGCCGCGAGGTCTTTGGTGGAGTTGAACAACCGGCCTGTCGTCGCGTACGGAGAGGTGATGGTGGCCGTGAGATTGCCGCGGTTTGTGTGCGTGAAGTTGAGGTCGACCTCCACGCCCTCCAGGGGTTGTCTCTGCGAAGAAGTGGAGGAGAACGCGGCTGTCGTCAGAGTGAACTCCTTGCTCGTGCCCTTGTTGGCTCCGCCGTCGAAGAACCCTATCTTCTCGTTGACGTTCGTTATGCCTGTCGTGCAGGAGGTCTGGTTTGTCACGTAGAGGACGTTCTTCACCGCTTCGACGAACGTGCCCGCGTTTATGAGGCCGAAACCGTAGTTCGGGTTGAACCAGGTGCCCGCCCCGTTCTTCACCCAGCCGCCCGTCGCGCTCGCGTCAGACGAGTCTATTTTGGTGCTCGTCCGCACAAGCACGTGCTTGGCCATGCGGACATCCATCAGCTTGTTTGCCTCCATGCCGAGGGCCAGGATGCCGGACACAAGCGGGGCGGAGGAAGACGTGCCTCCGAAGGTGCTCGTGTAGGCGGTATCGGGAAAGAGGTCCGACTTGTCGCCATGCGTGTTCTCGGTGGAGTAGCGGTTATAGCCCAGATCCGTGCCAGTCCTGTCGGTGGTCGTGATCCCGAAACCATCGTCGGTGCTCGACGGCGCGGTGACGAAGACGTTGGAGCCGTAGTTGCTGTAATCGGAGAATTTCCCGTCGCTGCCCAGGGCGGCCACGGCGATGACGTTGCTGTTGGTAAGGACACTGTCTTTCCCGGTGTCTTCATTGGCCTTGCCCCGTTCATTTCCTGCCGCCCAGACGTGGATGATGCCGTTCGCCGTGGTCCGGTTCAGCGCGGCTGTGATGTCTGACCCATGGAGGTCGTCGGTCACGTGAAACGGTGTCGTCTGGCCGTAACTGTGGTTCATTATGTTGATCTGAGGTTTTGCCGTGATCTTCCCCGTGAGGGGATCGACACCGCTCTTCCAGTAATAGGCCTGCACGTACAGCGCCCTCTTTGCCGTGTTGTCGGCTTCCTCCGCCGTGTACATGTTCAATCCGGCGATGGACGCGTACGGGGCGGCGCCCGTGCCTCCTATGCCGTTTCCTCCCCGTGCCGCCGCCACGCCCGCGACGGACTGTCCGTGGTTATCATCGGCGTCGATGGGCCCCTGGGCCTGATTCGCGATCGTGGCGTTGGAGCTGAAGTTGCGGCTGAGATCAGCCCTGTAGTTGGGTTTTATGTCCTCGTGGCTTCCTTCAACGCCATTATCCACGATCCCGATGACGATCCCCTGGCCGGTGTACCCGGCCTGCCACGCGGCCTGAAGCCCGGCATCGAGGGAGGCGTTCTTCATCAGCGTACTGGCACCGCCGGGGGCGGTGTAATAGACGCCTGCCGAGGGCGCGGTGTTCACAAGATGCCACTGTCCCGGGAACCCCGGTCTTGCTGCAGCACTGTAAAAGAAATAGGGGTCATTGGGGTAGAACGCGGCAGCGTGACAGAGATCGGCGGTTGGAACAAGCGCGATGAGGCAGAGAAGGATGAACGCCTTCACAACGTTGGTTACGCCCGGCAGAACCCGGCAGCGGCTTGTTCGCATGTCGTATTAGTAGCAGAACAGGACGGAGGATTCAAGATAATGCAGTGTGTTTTCGCTTTTGAGAAGCGGCCTGATCGTGGAGTTCTCGACGATCAGGCCGGGTTTGTGCAGTTGAAAAAGGAAATCCGCTTCCAGCCGTTATCTGTGACCTTTGAACCTGAGGAAACTGGCGCATGTGGAGTTGGACCGGCTGGCGGCGTCACACCCGCACTGTATCCGGGTGTATTCTTTGCAACTCGTGTATCCCCTGGAGTTGCGCACACCATTTGACCTGATCAGGCTGCAGGCGTGAT
>JAAYAK010000280.1 GCA_012719415.1 Syntrophorhabdus sp. | reverse complement strand
TGAAAGCGCCCTGACCCAGGTAGTTCAGCACAAGGGCGAGGAAAACGAAATACCACGCCCGGATGATGGGCTTTCTTCCCAGGTGGCCCATATCGGCATAGAGTGTTTCTCCTCCCGTCGCGCAGAGAATGACCTCGGAGAGCACGAAGAAACCGGCGATGCCGTTATCGTAGAGGAACGTGACGGCGTACAAGGGATTGATCGCCTTCCATACAGAGGGGTATCGCGTGATGGACACCACGCCGGAAATTGCGAGGGCAATGAACCACAGGAGCATGAGAGGCCCGAACGCCCCGGCGACCTTCTCCGCGCCTTTTCTCTGAAAGGCGAAGAGGGCTATGGCGATCACGCCCGCGATGAGGATGAGCGTGGTCTGCTTCGTACCGTGAAATCCGGGGATCAGAAGGATGCCCTCCACTGCACTCAGTATGCTTATCGCGGGAGTGATAACGCCGTCGCCGACAAGAAGGGATATGCCGACGAAGGTGAGTATGGTGACAAAGACCGCCCCTCTTCCCTTCTTCAGAAGGCGGATCAATTGACCTCTGAGGATGATCGTTCCCCCCTCTCCCTTTTCGCCGAGGCTCATGGCAAGCCACGCGTACTCGACGGATACAAGGATCACGAGGGTCCAGACTATGAGGGAAAGGACACCCATAACGTTGTCCACCGTCGGCTTGAGGAGGAGGAAGATGACGGTGAGGGTGTAGATGGGGCTGGTACCGATATCGCCGAAGACAAGGCCGAGAGACTTGATGACGGACCTGATATCGTCGGCGACACGGTGCCGGCGTCCGAGCGCTTGAGGTTTAATAGCGTTGTCTTGCATTCAGGTGACTTATGTTACCCAATATTGACGGGAATTTCAATGCACACAAGGCGCGGACACAGGAAGAGATGGTTCTTTGCCTCCGGAGGCCGGTTCCTGACCCGGATCCACAGCCTGACGCATACATAACCCCGCGCCCCACCCCGTCGTTTCTTTCCGCCTTTCAAGCCTGGAACTTGAGACCTGCGACCTGCGACGCTTCTATTCCCTTCCCTTCGGTTTCGGCCTGTCCTCCTTGCCCCTGAACCATCCCTCCTTCGCGCGTGGGAAACAATCGAAGCGGGCGACGTAAGGCTTGATGTCGACAAGCGGTGTGCCGTCTAGGACGTCTATGCCCGCGACCTCGAGCGTGCTGCCGTTTCTTCCGATAAGCTCCACGATGGTGAGCCCGAGGCAGTTAGGCCGCGCCGGGTAGCGGCAGGCGAATATCCCGTGTGGTTCGTCATCGAGAAGAACAGGCCGCACCAGTTCGACCTGGCCCGCCCTGTCGAAAGGATAGATGAGGAATATGTGCGTGAATCCCTCGATGTCCTTAAGCCCTTCCCGGTATTCCTCATAGATCTCCACCAACCCCACCGCGTCGGGCCGGAACCTCCCCTGTATCGGTGTCTCCTCCTTCGTTTTGAAAGGGGAACGGATCACCCCGATCGGCCTCACAACAAACTCAAGTCCCTCGTCCTTCATCCCTGTCCTTTCCCAAAATGATTGTTTCAGCCGCTGTTCCTTTCTTGTCTTTTGTCTTTAACCCTCAAGCGGCTCAAGCGGTTCAAGCGGCTCAAGCCGTCTCTCAGTCCTTAAAGAACCTCAGCCTCAACGAATTGCTCACCACCGATATGGAGCTGATGACCATGGCAACGGCGCCGAAGACCGGTTCCATTCTTATACCGAAGAAGGGGTAGAGCGCGCCGAAGGCAACGGGTATGCCAAGGACGTTGTAGATGAATGCCCAGAAAAGGTTCTGCTTGATGACACGCATTGTTTTCCGGGAGAGCCTGATAAGGCTGACGAGCCGGGACAGGTGGCCTTTCATGAGCACCACGTCCGCCGACTCGATGGCGATGTCCGTACCTTTCCCCATGGCGACGCCGATGTCCGCCGCGGCGAGAGATGGGGCGTCGTTGATGCCGTCCCCGACCATGACCGTCACTCCCTTGCGCCGGAAGTCCTCGACGATGGCCGCCTTCCCGTCGGGAAGGACGCGGTGGAAGTAACGCTCGATGCCGAGGCGCCCGCTTATCGTCCGCGCCCCGTTCTCGCTGTCGCCGGTGATCATGACGGGCTCGATATCCATCTCCCTGAGCCTCCGTACCACCTCGACCGCCTCTTCCCGCACCCGATCACTGAAGGTCAGAATGGCCATGGGCCCTGTGTCGTCCCACAGGAGGACCGGCGAAGCGGCGGACCGCTCCTTCTCCTCGTAGAGGTCCCTCGTCCCGCTGTCGAGGGTGTGCCCCTCTTCTTCGTGGAAGGCCCTGTTGCCCATCCGGTAGTCGGTCCCTCCGATCGTCCCTTTGATGCCCCTGCCGATGACAGCCTGGAAATCCGTGACGTCAAGGGAGGGTATGTCCGATTCCTGGGCCTTTTTCCTCAGGGCCTCTGAAAAGGGATGCTCGGACTGTTTCTCCAGGTTGAAGGCGATGCGGAGGACCTCCTTCTCTCCCGCGGACGCGAGCGGTATGATGTCGGCGAGGACTATGACGCCCTCCGTCAGGGTGCCTGTCTTGTCGAAAAGGACGTTCCTCGCCTTGTTCGTGAGTTCCAGGGCCTCGGCGCTCTTGATCAGGATCC
>JAAYAK010000279.1 GCA_012719415.1 Syntrophorhabdus sp. | reverse complement strand
GGACAAAGGAACTGGTCCTTATTCATTGTTCTTCTCCTTAAATGACAGCAGCAGGGATTCCGTAACGGTGTCGGCGGTGAATTTCACGTAGAGCAGGCCAACCGCAGAGGGGACATGGTACACATCCTGCCAGAGTCGACTGTTACTGTAAGCCGGCATCGATTTGTAGAAATGTTCCCGCCGCATCGTTTGGATCGTCTCAACGATCTCCGGTCTTCCAAATCCCAGAGCGGCGGCGCTTTTCAATGCGGTGCCGGTGATTGCCAGCCTTCCCGGATCTGAAAACGCGGCCTTGAACGCCTCCAGGTCGTAGGTCGGTTTTCGTTTCCGGTTCATGCGATATGATACACCATAATGGTGTAACCGTCAAGTCCTGGTCGCCTCCACCATGAAAGCGGCCGGCGGAAGGTCAAGCTTTTTGATGATCGGGGCCGACGGTGCGAGGTTGCCATCCTCCCGGCATGGTTGAGCACCTCGTTCACCCGGTCCGGATCTCTTTCGTGAGAAGAAGTTGACAAGGGAACAAAGGAAGGGTGTTATCGCTATCCCCCTCTGGTGGCGAAATAGTGGCGAAACTCGATTTATCGTCTTGTAATACCTGAATATCACAGGGTATATAATCACGACGCAGGGGTTCGATTCCCGTGCACTTCCGCCATTTCTTTGGTGGTGGTCAAGGAGCAATTTGAGGTCGCATGAGAAGTATGACTCGTCTGGGCGCAGGGAGAACCTAGAAAATAACTCTGCCATGGTCAGTGGTAGGCGAAGGGAAGGCAACAGCCAAGCCACGACGACCTTGGAACGGCTCGAAGAAATATGTGAACAGGCAGAGAGGCGGCTGGCATGTTCGTATCGTACAGCGTGTATTCCATGACGCCTAGCGAGAGGTACGTCAGCAGCAGCCGCGATTCCCTATTGCTTCCGAATGGTGCGGCCCCGGGGAGGGGGCCTCCCGTGATGATCATCGTTGCCCGTGAAATTCGTGGCCGTCTGTGAACAAAGTGGTTGCCATGGTCAGGGGCTGTCCACGGGATGACCCTGAGCGAAACGGTAAAATCCGTTTTTTCTGTTTGCCTTGTATCCACCGGGGTAGCTGAGATATCAAGCCACGTCCTGCAGTTGTGTCTGCAGTAATGGGCTCGGTAATACTGTGCAGCAATCACGACACCAGGTCCTAACAAAAGCTGTGTAGAACGAATGCCAGGGAAGGGAATGTTCCCCGCAACAGCAGCCGGGCGGGGATTAAAGTGAATAAAGCTTCCGAAGCACTATTTCCTAACATTCGTTCGGGTTTTGAAGGGCGTTTTGCAGCCATGTTGTGGATATTACTAAGGAACGTTACCGCAAAACGGCACGCAATATTGCCACATGTCGCCTTATTTCCGGGTATTCCGGGTATTATCGTAGCCACAACGAATTCGGGTGTTGAGTCATCGTGTTGATCTATCCATGCGAGATTATTGGCAATATCGTAGATAGGATGCGTTGCTACGTTCGGGTTTTGAAGGGCGTTTCTTGCTACATGATAGTTACTATAAGAGATATTTTGCGTCGCCCTGAGACCCCCACGAACGACACCGGAAGGAACCGCTTAGCGCTTCTTCAGGCCGTGTTTCTCCAGGATCGCCTCCCCCTCCTCGATACTGTCGAAATACTCCCGATGTCCGTCGGGGAAGAGAAAACACAGCTTGTGACCCTCTATGTCACTGGCGTGGCAGCTTGGTAGCCCTGCAGCATGGGTCTCGGCGATCGCTTTTTTCACGGCTCCGGCAAAGATTTTCTCTGCCAGGTCCTTGTCCTGTATCCAGTCCCATATGTCTATGTCCCCCATTCTATATCCACCAGCGTGTTCTTGAAGCAACTCATACAATTCTTCTCGCTGCTCGTTGTCCTTCACCACCATGATCATCAGGCGCAGGGGCGTGATGCCGTCCCTGTCCTTTGCGTCCGGGTCGGCGCCGTTCTCAACCAGGAGACGGAGGAGAGCGGGATCGCCATGGAGGCAACCGCTGTGGAGGGGGGTCATCCCGTTGTTATCCCTGGCGTTCACGTCCGCGCCATGGGAGAGGAGGAGACGGACGATGTCCAGGTGATTGCACAGTGCTGCAAGGTGGAGCGGCGTGAGCCCATCTTCATCCCGTGCGTTCACGTCCGCGCCGGCGGAAAGCAGCTGACGGACAGTGTCGATGTCCCCTTGGTGGGCGGCTGAAAGGATGTTCATGACCGCTCTCCCTCCTCCGCTATCTTCATCTTGATGAGTGCCGAGACGGACACCCCAAGCTTCCTCGCCCTAGCATCGAGACGTGCCTTCTCTTCGGGCGTCATATAGATGGTTACCTTAACCAGCCTTTCCTCAGGACTCTTCTTCGGACGCCCACCCGGGTTCTTCATGTGCACGCCCTGACTCTCAACGGCATGCTCATCGACACCGTTCCCCACACTCGGGGCTTTGAATCTACCCACGTTTCACCCCCTTGAGTAGTCTCTGTATCTCTTTAGCGAGCGCGGCTATCTCCTCCGCCGCTTTGGAATTCCTGTTGTACTCGATTACAGACATCCCGGCCCCGTAGGCATCCTGGAAATCCGCCCGGAGCCGCACGACGGTATTTAACAGTTTATAACCGTCCATGTCGCTGACGTACTCGGCGAGGTCCGTGAGCTTGGAGATGCTCGCCGGGAAGGAGCCGTTGTTAAGCACGTACCCCGTCTTCCCCAGCGCCTTGATCACGGACAGCGCTCTGGTCAGTGCGTATACCTCCACCTGGGAGGGGCGTGTCGGGATGATCACCAGGTCTGATATGGACATCGCCGACCTGTTGAAGTCGCTGTCGATGCCCCCGCAGTCAACGAGGAGGAGGGCCCTGGGGTTGTCCCGATATGGAGCGGTCACCTCGGGGATCTGTTTGACAGAGCTCACGGTGGACACGGGGATCTCGGGGGTGATGCCCCTCTCGGTCCGGTAGCCGGCCCACAGGGAGGACGACCGTTGCAGGTCGAGCTCGAGGATGCG